>JANOGJ010000778.1:0-7190 GCA_031405995.1 Acidobacteriota bacterium | reverse complement strand
CCGGCACCCCGCCTACTACTTCGAGTGCCTGGACTATCCGGCGACGAAGCGGCCGATGAACAGCTACTTCGTGCAATTCGAGAACCTGCCGCCGGGCGCGGAGAAACCGCACCACCATCCGGGCGCCGAGCTTCTATTCGTGATTCAAGGCCGGGTTGCGGTCCGCGTCGGCGGCGACGACCACACGCTCGACGCGGGCGACGCGCTCTATTTTGATTCGAGTCAGCCGCACAGCTACCGGAGGCTCGGCAACCGCCGCTCGTCGGCCGTTGTCGTCACCGCGCCCTGAGCGATTCGCGTCAGAAGCGCGACGCGCGGAGCCAGGTGTCCGATCGCGCCCAGCTCTTCTCGAAGTCCGCGTCGACCTCGCGTGTGGGCCGGCCCTGCGCCGCGAGCGCCTGCTTCAATCCCATGAGCGACCACCCGTTGTGGGGGTGATCCGCGAGGGCCTCGCGATACACGCGCTCGGCGTCGGCCGGGCGCTTCGCCTCGAGCAGCGCGGCGCCCAGCCAGTGGCGGGCTGAAAACGGCAGCGGCTCGGGCTCGTCGTACACGATCTCGTCCTCGAGCTTCACGGCGCGCTCGAGCGCGGCGATCGCGTTCGACAGGTCGCCCTCGGCGCGGAAGATCTCGCCCTCGAGAATGCCGCCGACCGTGCCGAGGATCTGCCGTGCGGGATGCCCGCGGAACATTCCCTTCGACGACTCGGCCGCCTTCAGCACCTTCTCGAGGTAGTCCTTGGCCTCGCCGGTGTCCTTCAGGCGAAGGCGCGCGTAGCCCTGCGCGAAGTCCCAGACGCCTGCCGTGACTTCCGCCTTGGGCCGCGCCGTGACCGCCGCCAGCTCGTCGAAGCGCCCGAAGCGCACGAGCGTCAGCACGTGGTAGATCGTGTCGCCGGTCCGCTTCGCGTAGTCCTTGCCGGCCTGGATCGCCACTGCGCCCTGGCCGTCCATCGACGCGGCAAACGCGAGCATGTGCAGGTTGTGCTCAGGGTAGATCGCGAAGCCCTCGCCGACCGCGGCCTTGAGGTCCGAATGCCAGGCCTGGATGTTCGCGCGCACGGAGTCGCCCCACCGGCCCACCTCGATCCAGGAATGCGACGGCATGTGATTGAAGTGGCTCGCGCCCGGAATGCTGTTGCCCAGAAACTCGGCGCACGGTTCGGCTTTGCCCGGATCGGTCGTCGACTCCGTCGCGTGGACGTACAGGTGACACGCGCCCGGATGGCGAATGTCCTTCGCGAGCACGCCCTCGAGCACGGCGTGCAGCCGCTTCACGTTCGGATCGTTCAGGTCGCGCGTGCCGCGCCGCGGTTCCAGGATGAAGAGCGAGTCGGCGTAGAGCGTTGCGGCGTCGAGGTCGTCGGGATACGCCTCTGACAACTTGCGCATCGCGTCGGCATACGGGCGATCCTGCTCGATGCGTTTGGCCGCGTCGAACTTCTCGACGTACCGGACAGAAAGCGCGTCGATAAAAGCCCGCTCCTTCGGCGTCGCCTTGTCCTTCAGTGAGATCGCCTTCCTCAGGGCCGCGTATGCCATGGGCGAGTCGCCCGCGGGCATCGGGCCGTTGAGGTACGACCCCCACGCCCACGCCTCGCCCCAGTAGCAGATCGCGCACGTCGGATCGCGCGTCCACGACTCGCGGAACGACCGCACGGCGTCCATCCGCGCGAACGCGTACATCATCTGGAAGCCCTGGTTGAAATACCCCTGCGCCTCCGCGTTGGTCGACGAGATAGGCCGCGTGAACGAGCCGAGCCCCACGGTGTAGAGCGGGATCGGCTCCAGCTTGCGCGTGGGCGGCGTCGGCGTCGTCATCTCGTGCTGCGCGGACGTCGTGGTAACAAGGAGCGCAAGCGAACACAGGCCGAGTCGCGCTGATGCGAGATTCATGGCGACACTCTACAGCAGGTCGTTCAGTGACCGGTGTGAAGTTCCCGTCAGTTCGCACGGAGGCGACGGAGGAGAACGGAGGGACGCAGGGCTCAAAACGTCGCGAGGGCCAGGCGTCAGGGCGGGCGAACGCCCGCCGGCGGCCAAGAGGCCGCGCGGGGGACGACCGAAGCCGACGGCGAGCACCCGGCCGATCCCTTGAAAACATTGTGCCCTCGGGTGTTCGTCGTCGGCTTCGATCGTGCCGCACCATGACGCCGGGCCCTTCTGCACCCTTCTCATAGGCAGCCCCTCCGTGTTCTCCGTACGCCTCCGGTCCTCCGTGCGAAGCCTTTGTGACTAGAATCTCGGCCAGGAGGTCACGCCGTGTTCCTTCGCGTCATCGCCGCCGTCATCGGCCTCACCCTCGCCGCCTTCCAGGCTGGTCCTTCCCAGGTCATCCGTACGGCCGATCCTGGCCAGCGCGGACTCACCGCCGCCGATTTCCCGAGAATCCAACGCCTCGCTGACGGCGTCTACTCGTACGAGCAGTTGCGGTCGGCCGGCGCGGAGACCTTCACCACCGTGAGCCTGTTCGTCGTCACGCCCGCAGGCGTGCTCGTGGCGGACGGCCAGGGGAGCCTGGCCGAGACTCGTCGCCTGGTGGCGGAGATCGCGAAGGTCACACCACAGCCGATCACCCATCGCGTAATCGGTTCGGACCACGGCGACCATACCGCCGGCGACGCGGCGTTTCCGGCGGACGCGGCCGTCTTCATCCATCCCACGTCGAAGGCGACGATGGGGTTGACCACGGCAGCCACGCTCGTTCAGGACACGACCGTCCTGACCCTCGGCGGCAGGGAGATCCACCTTCTCTTTCTCGGACGCGCCCACACCGGCGGCGACCTCAGCGTTTACCTGCCGAAGGAGCGCATCCTCTTCATGAGCGAGGCGTACCTCAACCGCGTCTTCCCCGCGATGCGCTCGGCGTTTCCGTCGGAGTGGGTGGCCGCGATTGAGAAGGCGCAGGCGATGGACGTGGAGACCTACGTTCCCGGCCACGGCTTCGTCGAGTCTCCCGCGATCCTCAAACAGGAACTGGAGACGTACCGGTTGGCGCTGGGGACGGTGATCGCCGAGGCGCGGCGCCTGCATGCCGCCGGCGTGCCGGTCGAGGCGGCCGTCACCCAGGCGAAGTTCGGCGACCTCGAGATGTGGACGCTGCGCGCCGGCCAGGGCGCGATCGCGATCCGGCGCGTCTATCTGGAGATTGAGGGCAAGCTCGCGATCCGATAGAGCCGCGTCTGTGTGCGTATGAACAACGCGTCGGGCGCGATCGCGGGCGTCGCGAACGTCATTTCGTCCAGGCCGTTCTTCGCCAGCTCGACGTAGGCATCCCCGGCCTGGACGACGAACGTGTTGCCGTCCTCGCTGAGAAAGTACACCCTGCCGTCGGCCGCCCACGGCGACGCCGAGAACGTGTTGCCGATGCCGCCGACGCGCGCCTTGTAGATCTCCTTGCCGGTGGAGGCGTCGAAGACCGCCATGACGCCGTTGTCGTTCACGACGTACGCGCGGCCGCGATAGACGAGCGGTGACGACGTGTAGGCCGACGCGCGCGGATGCATCCAGGCGATCGACGCGTTGCTCGTCTCGCCCGTGGCCAGCGAGATGTCGCCCGCCGCGCCCGGGCGCACGACGAACATCGGCCGGTTCGATTCGCCCTGCGATCCCGTGCTGAGATAGAGGAGGCCGCCCGCCGCGACCGGGCTCGGCGTGGATTGCCCGGTGAGCCCGCGCAGCTTCCACAGCTCCACGCCGTCGAGGCTGTACCCGACCGCGTGCTGCCGGCCGATCACGACCAGCTCGGTGCGCGCGCCGTGTTGCCAGATGAACGGCGTGGACCAGCCGGACGCCAGCCGGCCGGCCGGCATCTCGCGCTTCATCCGCCACAGTTCCTTGCCGGTCCGGGCGTCCACCGCCGCGATGAACGACGTGCCGTCGTTGTCATGCAGCACGTACACGCGGCCGTTGTGCACGACCGGCGACGACGCCGTGCCGAAGTTGAGGTACATCGGCTGCGGCTCAAACCTCGTCGTCCACAGCGGCGACCCGTCGAGCGCGTAGCAGAACAGGCCCACGTTGCCGAAATACACGTAGAGGCGCTGGCCGTCGGTGGCCGGCGTCTCGGACGCGAACGTGTTCTTGCGATGGCGCCCGCCGACGGGCACGCCCTTGTGCGCCTCGCGCTGCCACCGGATCCGTCCGGTCGCGGCGTCGAAGGCGTAGACCATGTAGCGAATCTCGCCGCTTTCCCCTGCGTCCTCGATGTCGCGCGCGTTCACCCGCTTGAGGACCTCGGCCTGAGACAAGCCCTGAGCCGAGAGCTCCGCCACGTATTCGTTGCCGTAGATGCCCGTGGACGGCTCCTTGAACGCGCCGGAGCTGATGGCCGACGTGACGAAGACCTGGTCCTTCCATGCGACGGGCGACGACCATCCGCGCCCGGCGACGTCCGCGCTCCACGCGACGTTCTGCGTCTTCGACCACGTCAGCGGCAGGCGCGCGGTGTCGAGAATCCCGGCGCCGGCCGGTCCGCGAAACTGCGGCCACGCGGCGTCGGCGGCACGAAACGCCTGCACGGAATCCAGAACCGCGAAAACCGCGATCGACACGATGGCGAGGGACATGAGGCGACGCATCGAGCGATGGTACCGTAGGTTCTTGTCCGAGGGCGGGCAGTGATACATATAAATCATTGGTCTATTGACGTACTGAAAGCATATAAATTATGATGCGTCGTATGCGTACCACGTTGGACTTGCCCGATAACCTCGTTGACAGCGCCCGGGCGGCGTTGGGGTTCAAGTCGAAGACCGACACCGTCGTCTTCGCCCTTCGCGAGGTCGTTCGCCGAGGCCGCGTCGACGAACTCAAGTCGCTGCTGAAGCGGGTCAAGTTCGAATTCGATCCCACGGAAATCCGGCGAATGGGCCGCAAGCGCCTGTGATCGTCGTGGACTCCTCCGTCTGGGTCGGGGCGCTCCGGGAGCCGCACGCGCGAATCGCGGTCACCCTCGATGCCCTGCTGGATGCGGATGAAGTCGCGCTGGCGCAGCCGGTTCGGATCGAGCTCGTGTCTGGCATTGCTCGCGCGGACCGGCCGGCATTGAAGCGGGCGCTCAGCGCCCTGCCCGTTCTGGTGCCGACCGAGGAGACCTGGCAACTCGTGGAGCGTTGGATCGAGACGGCCGCTGACGCAGGTCAGCGGTTTGGCCTGCCGGACCTGTTGATTGCGGCGCTCGCCGAGGAACTGGGCGCGCTCGTCTGGTCGCTCGACGCGGACTTTGCCCGCATGGCCAAGCTCAAGCTCGTCCGCCTGTACGGGTAGAATCCAGCAGGATGTCGCAGGGTCGATTGGGGCCGCTCCGCCTGGCGTTTCTCGGATGCGGCTTCATCACCGGCGTGCACAGCCGGCACCTCAAGCGCCTCGGGGCGGAGGTTGTGGTCAAGTACGCCAGCCGCGAGGCCGTCAAAGCGGAGGCATGCTGCCGGCGCTACGGCGGCGCCGGCAGTTACGGCAGCTACGCCGCGGCGATCGAGGACCCCGCGCTCGACGCGGTCGTGATTGCCGTCCCTCCGCGCTTTCACCTCGACCTCACGCTGCAAGCGCTCGCCGCCGGCAAGCACGTCCTCGTCGAGAAGCCGGCGTACCTCCGCATGGAGGACTACGCGCGCGTGCGTGACGCGCGGGATCAGGCCGGGCGCGTGGTGCTCGTCGGCGAGAACGATCACTACAAGCCGCTGGCCGTGCGCTTGCGCCGGTTGCTGGCCGACGGCGCCGTCGGCGAACTGGTGTTCGGACACTTCAGCAGCATCGTCAGGAGGTTCAAGGCGGCCGATGACTGGCGCAACGACGAGACGATGGCCGGCGGCGACGCGTTTTTCGAGGAAGGCATCCACTGGCTGCATCTGGCGGCGAGCCTGGGGCCGCGCATCACCCGGATCGAGGGCTTTCGTCCCGCGGTCGCGCAGAGCGGCCCGAACCGCGGCGATTTGCGGCCGAAGAGCATGCTGGTGGCGTTCCGGTATGACACCGGCGCCGTCGGCGCGCTGTACTACTCGCGGGAGATCCCCTCGCTCCTGCGGGGCCTGCGCGTGTCGAAGCTCTTCGGGCGCGAAGGCATCATCACCTTCGAATCCAACGGGCTCTTCGTGCTGGTGCGCGGCCGGGGACTGCCGCGGCTTGGGTTCCCCGGCTTCCGCGACATCCGCGGCTACCAGGCGATGTATCGTGACTTCCTCGGGGCCGTCCGGGACGGCCGGGCGCCCGAAATGAGCATCGAGCGGGCCATGGACGACCAGCGACTGATGGATGCTATTTACGCCGCCGAGCCGTGACCGAACGCTACGACATCATCATTATCGGCTCCGGCGCCGGCGGCGGGACGATGGCCCGCGCGCTGGCGGACAGCGGGGCGCGCGTGCTCATCCTGGAGCGCGGCGACTTCGTGCCGCAGGAAGCCGACAACTGGAATCCGGTCGCGGTGTGGAAGCACCTCCGCTACCGGGCGAAGGAGCGATGGCTCGACGATCGCGGCGAGGAGTTCCTGCCGTACAACCACTACGGCGTCGGCGGTAACACCAAGTTCTGGGGCAGCGTGTTGTACCGGTTGCGGCGCGAGGACTTCGGTGCCGTCGAGCACGTCGACGGCACGTCGCCGGCCTGGCCCATCGACTACGCCACGCTCGAGCCCTACTACGACCGCGCCGAGCGTTTGTACCAGGTGCGCGGCCAGCACGGCGTCGATCCGACGGAGGCGCCGCGCGGGCCGTTCCCGCGCGAGCCGGTACCGCACGCGCCCGCCATGGCGGCGATCGTCGACCAGCTTCGGGGGTTGGGCCTGCATCCCTCGCCGCTGCCGCTCGGGCTGCTCGACGGCTGTGTGCTCTGCAGCACGTGCAACTCGTTTCCGTGCCGGATCCACGCCAAGAGTGAGGCCGATATCTGCGGCGTGCGGCCGGCCCTCGAGCGGCCCAACGTCCGCTTGTGGACGAATGCGTTCGCGCGCCGGTTGATCACCGACGCCACCGGACGTTCGGTCGAGGCGGTCGAGGTCGAGCGCAATGGCCAGACGCTCCAGGTGAGCGCGAAGCTGTTCGTCGTGTCGTGCGGCGCCGTCAACTCGCCCGCGCTGCTGCTGCGATCGGCATCGGCCGCCCACCCGTACGGCCTGGCGAATTCATCCGGCCTGGTGGGCCGGCGCTACATGGCCCATCTGGCGACGATGATGCAGGGCTTCAACCCGTTCCG
>JANOGJ010000772.1:0-13136 GCA_031405995.1 Acidobacteriota bacterium | reverse complement strand
CCGACGTTGCCCACCGACTTGCCGCCCAGGCCCATCGATCCGCGCGGATCGGGATCGGTCAGGTAGAGCAGGTTGAAGCCATTACGCTCGTGCACATAGAACAGGCCCGTGTCCGGCGAAAATGCCGCTGGCGGCCAGTTGGTGACGCCACCCTCGACCGGCGACACAAGGGAACCGGGAATCGTGGCCTCCTTGCCCGGATTGGGCTCGACCACGCCGCTCGGGCGAAGGCCCTTGGCCCAGTTCGACGTCGTCCCGAACTTGCTCGTGACCAGGTGCTCGCCGGTCACGCGATCGACGGTGTAGAAATAGCCGTTGCGCGACGCGGTCGAGACGACCTTGCGGGGCCGTCCGTTGATGACGCCGTCGATCAGAATCGGTGTCTGGGCTGAATCCCAATCGTGCGTGTCGTGCGCCGACGTCTGGAAGTACCACGCCATCTTCCCCGTGTCGACGTTGACGGCGACGAGCGAACAGGTGAACAGGTTGTCGCCCTTGCGCGCGACGCCCGTGTAGCCCGGCGTGGGATTGCCCGTTCCGAAGATGTAGAGCCTGGTCTCGGGGTCGTAGACGCCCGGGACCCAGACCTGCCCGCCGCCGTGCCGGGCCGCGTCGAGACTCGGCCACGTGTCGAGCCCCGGATCGCCGGGATTCATCGGCACGGTATAGAACTTCCACTGGAGCTTGCCGGTCTCCGGGTCGAACGACTGCAGGAACCCCGGCATGTCGAGGTCGTTGCCCGTGCCGACGAGCACGTGGTTGTCGACGATGACGGGCGCCGGCGTCGAGAAGTACTGCTCGTCGAAATCGGCGATCTCGACGTGCCAGCGCTCCTGACCCGTTCGCGCATCCAGCGAGACCAGGTAGTTGTCGGGCGTCTCGAAAAACAGGTAGTTGTGCCAGATCGCCACGCCGCGATTGCCGATGTGGGTCCCGCCTCTCGTCCTCCACACGTAGTGCCAGAGCTCGCGGCCGTCGCGCGCGTCGAGCGCCCAGACGTTGTCGGGCGCCGACACGTAGAGGACGTCGTTCACCATGAGGATGGCGCCCTTGACGTTGGCCGCACCGGCCACGATCTCGGTGCCGACGCCGCCCATGATGACGTTCCCTGCGCCCGCACCGCCCCCGCGTCCTCCGGCGCCCCCAGCGCCCGCGGTGAGGCGCACCACCCACGCGAGCGACAAGCCCTTAACGGTCGTCTTGTTGATCTGCTTCAGCGCGCTGAAGCGCCGGCCGGTGTAGTCACCCGAGTAGGTCGGCCACGAATCAGCGAGGGGCTTGAGGAGCGACTTGGGATCGAGGCCGCCCTGCCCCTGGCCCGACACGAGGATTGGCGCGAACACGAGCGCAGTCGCGAGCGTCAGGTGCTTGAGGGTCATTTCAACGTCGCCAGATAGGCCGTCACATTGTGGATGTCAGCGTCCGTATAGACGAGCAGGAGCTTCTTGTGGGACTCGAGCGGATCGCGGATGTCGATCTTCGGCACGTCGCCGTCGCGGCGAAACGACCGCGAGGTGCCGTCGGCCTGCGTGAGGGTGACGATGAAGTCGTCGATGCGCCCGAGACGGCCTTCGACGTTCTGTCCGGAGGGCAGCGTCACCGAGACCATCACGTCGCGACGACTGGGTTCGCTGCCGCGACCTCCCCGGCCGGCACCGCCCGCCACCCAGCGGGTCTGCAGCGTCATGGCATCAGGGAACCGATCGCCAAAGCCGGCCAGATCGCCGGTCGGCGAGTGGCACGCGCTGCATCGGGCGGCGAAATAGACCTGCCCGGCTTTCGCGTCGCCGACGAGCAGGTTGAGCGTCACCTCCGGTCCTTCCGGCGGCGCGCCCTGTCCTCGCGCGCTCGCCAGGACGCTGCGGACGTAGGCGGCGATCGCTTTCACGGACTCGGCGGGCAGGTCGAACGGGTCCATGCCCAGGCGCCCGGTGCGGACCACCTCACCGATCCCCTCGCCGTCGTTGTCGTTCAAGGCGACGGGCGATCGAAGCAAGTTGGGTCCGCCCATGTCGCCGCCGCGCAGGTCGGCGCCGTGGCACGCGCGGCAGCTGATCTCGTACAGGACTTTGCCGCGCGCGATGACGGCCGGGTCGGCGAGCGGCCGCTGCTGGGCGGGAAAGCCCTGGCCGCCGCGGCCGCCACCGCCTCGCCCGCCCTGCACCGGCGGGGTCTGGCCGCCGGGAGGCGGCGTGGGCGGGCCCTCGGTCGTGGCCCGAATGGCCACGGTCAGTGTCAGCCCCATGAATGCGACGAGCAGGTGTTTCACAGCGTGATCTCGACGCCGTTCATCTTACTTCAGCGACGATCGGCACGAACAACGCCCCATGGGCTGCCGCCGGTCGCAATGCGGGCAGTGACGGTCCCGCTCGTCACGTCGACGACGGACACATCGCCCGACGGCCCATTGGCGGTGTACAGCGTGCGTCCGTCGGCGCTGACGGCAATCCCCCACGGTCGCGTGCCGACCTCGTCGATGGTGCGGACGAGGGCGCGGCGCTTCACGTCGATGACCGCGATGGACCGCGCGCGGCCGAGCGACGCGAACAGGAGGCCCTCGTCCGGCGCCAGTGTCACGCCCATCGGCCGCGCCGGGATCGGCGCGCCGGGAGCCTGCGGAATGCGCACGCGACCGGCGATGCGGTGTCGAGCAGCGTCAATCACGGTGACGGAGGCGTCGTTCTCGTTCGTGACGAACGCCGTCGCGCCGTCGGCCGTGAACGCCACCGCGCGCGGCCGAAGTCCTGTCTTCAGGCGGGCCACGATCGCACCCGACGCGGTGTCGATCACGACGACCTCGTTGTCCGCCTCGCAGGTGACGTAGACCTCCCGGCCTCCCGGCCTGACGGTGACGCCCTCGGGTTCTTCGCCGACCTTCACGCGCGACCGCACGGTGCCGCTCGCCACGTCAACGACGGACATTTCCGCCGCGTCTTCATTGGAGACGTACAGCACGGTACCGTCGGGCGACAGATCGAATGCCTCGGGATCCTGGCCGCTTTTGAGCACGCGACTTAGCCGGCCCGTGTTGAGGTCGACCACACCGATCCCATCCGCGGCTCGATCCGCCGGTGGGAGCGTCGACTCGTCGACGCCCGGTCCCGCGATCGGCGATCCGGACAACGCGACGAAAAGCTGGCGGCCGTCGTGCGACAGCCGCAGGCCGCGTGGCCGCTTACCGACCGGAAGGCGTCCGAGGACCCGGCCCGCCGACGGATCGATGACGACGATCGCGCCGCCCGTCTCGTCCGACACGTAGAGGCGCGGGCCATCGGCGACCAGTGCGGCGGGCGCAGCCGGCTCGGCTGGAGCAGGTGGCGCAGGCTGGCCGCAGGCGAGCGCCACAGCCACCAGACACAAGACACCCACCGTCGTCACGAGTTTTCGCACGGCCACTCCTGGGTGCGCAGTCTAGCCTTGAATGGGACTGTGCAATCGACTACATTCCGAGGCCGGAATCCAGCAGAACGCGAGGGCAACCGATGACGCGAACGGTGCTGTACGCCGCGACGGTGTGCGCGCTCCTGACCGCGGCGGCCAGCGCGCAGACGCCCGCGGGACAGGGCGCGGCGGCAGGACGAGGCCGCGGGGCCGCGCTCGTATCGCCGGAAGTCGGAGCCGACCGCACCCTGACCCTCCGCTATGCCGCGCCGAACGCGACGGAGGTGTCCGTCGGCGGCGAGCTCGACGGCAAGCGCCACCCGATGACGAAGGACGGAAGCGGCGTCTGGAGCGTCACGATTGGGCCGCTGCCTCCGGACATCTACACCTACTCGTTCAACGTCGATGGCGCGATCGCGCTCGATCCCCGCAATCCCAACACCAAGTTCGGCTACGGCGGTTTCGGCGCCGTGAGCGTCGTCCAGGTGCCCGGGGACGGACCCGCGTTCTACGACGTGAAGCCGGTGCCGCACGGCACGGTCCGCATCCTCCCGTACGTGTCCAAGACGATGGGCGTCAGCCGGACGCTATGGGTGTACACGCCGCCTGATTACGACAAGGGCAAGAACTACCCGGTCCTGTATCTGCTGCACGGCGGCGGCGACATCGAGTCGGGCTGGACGATGATCGGGCGCGCCAATAAGATTCTCGACAACCTCATCGCGGAGAAGCGCGCGCGGCCGATGGTGGTCGTGATGCCCCTCGGCCATGCGGTGCAGAGCTTCTGGACGGGCCCCGCCAGGCCGTCACCGAATGCGCCCGCGCCGGGCGCCGGCCGTGGCGGAGCTGGTGGCGCGCCGAGTCCGGCCACACTCGGCCTGTTCGGCCGAGAGCTCATCGACGAAGTCATGCCCCTGGTCGAGCAGACGTACAAGGTCTCGAAGCGGCCCGACGATCGCGCCATCGGCGGCCTGTCCATGGGCGGCGGTCTGACCATGAATGTGGCTTTCAATCGGCCCGACCTTTTCCGCTACGTGGCCGTCATGAGCTCCGGTCTGCAGAGCGCCGAGGCGAGCTACCCCGCCGTCTTCGGCAAGGCGGCCGCGATCAACAAGCAGTTCAAGTTGCTATGGGTTGCGATCGGCAAGGACGACGCCTTGGTGGGCGCGGGCAGCAAGGCGCTCGAAGAAGCCCTCAACAAGGGCGGCATCGCGCACACGTACCGAATCACCGACGGAAGACACGAGTGGACCGTGTGGCGCCATCACCTGCACGAGCTCGCGCCGCTTCTGTTCAAAGTAGCCGGGGTCTCACGCCGGCTGCAATTCCCCGCGCGGGGTGGGGAAACTTCAGCAGCCTCCACGTCGCGTCGCGCACCCGTCCGGCAAGGGATCCCGCCTCCGCCGAGCGAATTCGCCAGGCGCGGAGCAGCTTACCGCCTCATGGCGTCGGCACAATCGTTGCGTTAGCGTGCGCCCAGGAGAGCCGCGCGTCAGACGGACGCGCAGTATGGCGCACATGCAGGCCGACCGCTTTTTCGAACTCCGATTCGAGTCCATTGGCGGCCTGGGCGCCCACGCCGCCGGGCAGGTGCTCGCAACCGCCGCCGTCCTCCGCATGGGGCTGAACGGCGCCCACTTCTCGTCCTACGGATCGGAGAAGAAAGGATCGCTCGTCCGCTCGTTCGTGCGTCTCGGGCCGGCCGATCGACCGGTTCGCACGAGCGCGCCCGTGGAAACGCCCGACGGCGTCGTCGTCTTCCACGCGGCGCTCCTTCGAAATGCGGCGACGTTCGGCGGCCTCAGGAAAGACGGCGTGCTGATCTACAACGCGCCAGCCGGTCCGATGCCCGAGTCGCTCACCGCGCTGCCCCGGACGGCCCGGGCGGTCCGCGTTGACGCCCTCGGCATCGCCGTGAAGGAGAAGTCCCGGCCGAACGCCGTGCTGCTCGGCACGCTCTGCGCGACGTTTCCGTTCCTTAAAGCGGACGATGTGCTGGAGGCGCTCACCGAGGAGTTCGCCGGCAAGCACCCGGAGGCCGTCGCCGCCAACACGCGCGCCTTCAAACGAGGCGCCACGGAATTCGACGTCCACGAGGGCGTCGGCCGCGTCGACGGCGACCTCCCCGTCGTCAAGCCCGAGCCGGTGTGGGGCTACGAGACCCAGCCCCCCGGCGGCATGATTCCGGAGGCTGGGAACACCGCGTGGAACGACCTGTCGCTCTCGCGGACGGGGTGGATGCCCGTTCTCGATCACGACAAGTGCATCCACTGCGGGTCGTGCGATCTGGTCTGCCCGGACCTGTGCCTCGTGTGGGGCGACGGAGCCGAGGGCAGCCAGTTCGAGCGCCAGTTGATGGGCATCGACTACCGGTACTGCAAGGGCTGCCTGCGGTGCGTGGAATCGTGCCCGTCGGGCGCGCTGACGCGCGAGTCGGAAGCGCCCGGCCTCGCCGACAAGCTCCGCGTGCCGCTGTTCCCCGGTTTCATCGGATAGGTGACGCTCATGTCGACCGAGATCATCGCCGCGCCTCCCGCTGACACCCGATCGGCCGGCCTCGTCCGTCAGAAGCTCGAGTTCCGGAGCGGGAATGAGGCCGCCGCGCTGGCGGCGCGCGACATCGGCTTCCATGTCATGGGGTACTTCCCCATCACGCCGTCCACGGAAGTGGCGGAGAACCTGTCGAAGATGCAGGCGGACGGCGAGCACGAGATCGTGATGATCGCGGGCGACGGCGAGCACGGCGCCGCCGGCATCTGCTACGGCGCGGCGCTCGGCGGTGGCCGCGTGCTGAACGCGACGAGCGCCAACGGCCTGTTGTTCTCGCTCGAGCAACTGCCGGTGCAGGCCGGCACGCGCGTGCCGATGGTCCTCAACCTCGCCGCGCGCTCCGTGTCGGGCCCACTCGACATCCGCGGCGATCACTCGGACGTGTACTTCGCGCTCAACACCGGCTGGATCATGCTCTGCGCGCGCGATCCGCAGGCGGTCTACGACCTGAACTTCGCGGCCGTCCGCATCGGCGAGCATCCCGACGTACGGCTGCCCGTCATGATCATCTACGACGGGTTCATCACGAGCCATCAGAAGCGGCGCATCCAGGTGTTCGACGATCCGGAGGCCGTCCGACGGTTCCTCGGCACGCGGCCGGACTTCCCGACGCCGTTCGACATGGAGCACCCGAAGACGTTCGGACCGTACATGAACGACCCGGACCTCATCAATAACAAGGTCCAGCTCTCGCAGGCCATGGAAGCGGCGCGCCGAGTCATCCCCGAGGTCCTCGGCGAGATCGAAGCCATGACCGGGCGCGCGTATCCCATATTGGACGCGTACCGAATGGACGATGCGGACACGGCGGTCGTGCTCGTGAACTCGGCCGCGGAGACCGCCAAGGAAACCTCCGACGAACTGCGCGCCAAGGGCCAGGCGGTGGGCGTGCTGTCGCCAAACGTGCTGCGGCCGTTCCCGTCGGAGGCGTTCCGCCAGGCCCTGCGCGGCGTCCGCGCGGTGACCATCGGCGATCGCGCCGATTCCTACGGCGCCGACGGCGGCAATCTGTCGCTCGAAGTACGCGCGGCGCTGCAGGTGGATCCGGGGAATCACACGCGGGTCGTCTCGCGGGTGTATGGGTTGGGCGGCAAGGACTTCTACGCCGCCGATGCCGCCGAGTTCTTCGCACTGGCCGCCACGGCGGCCGAGTCGGGCAAGGTCGCGGTGCCGTTCGCGTACTACGGCGCCACGCCGGGCCAGCCTGGCCGCGGAGCCAGACCGGGCCTCCCGCCGGTTCCCGCGGCCAAGTCGGGCGGCACGGCGCACGTGCACCGGGACGAAGCCACGGGCACGCTCCGGGTCGAACTCGAGCCAATGTGGAAGATGACGTCGGTGCCGAGCAAGATCGCGCCGGGCCACGGCGCCTGCCCGGGCTGCGGGTACTTCCCGACGTTCCATCAGATCAGCCGCGTGCTCGAAGGCGACGTGGTGGTGCTCTATCAGACCGGCTGCGCGATGGTCGTCACGACGGGCTACCCGAACACGGCCCACCGCGTCAACTACGTCCACAACCTGTTCCAGAACGGCGCGGCGACGCTCTCGGGACTCCTGGAGATGTACCACGAGCGCGTGCGGCGCGGCGAGCTGCCCGGAGGCAAGGACGTCACGTTCCTGATGATCTCCGGCGACGGCGGCATGGACATCGGCATGGGGCCGGCGCTCGGCGCCGCGCATCGCAACCATCCGATGATGATCCTGGAGTACGACAACCAGGGCTACATGAACACCGGCGCGCAGCTCTCCTACTCGACGCCGTTCGGCCATCGGACCTCGACGAGCGAAGTCGGCAAGGTGTCGCCCGGCAAGCGCTATCACCACAAGGACACGGCGCAGATCTTCGCCGCCTGCCACCTGCCGTACGTCTTCACCGCGAGCGAGGGCTACCCGGAAGATCTGATGCGCAAGGTCGCCAAGGCGCAGTGGTACGCCAAACGCGAAGGCCTGGTCTACGGCAAGATCCTCTCGTTCTGCCCGCTCAACTGGCGTACGGACGACGACGCCGCCGAGCCGGTGCTGCAGGCGGCGATCGACACGTGCTTCTTCCCGCTCTACGAGGTCGAGCACGGCCACACGGCGATCACCTACGACCCCGAAGCGGCCGATCGCCGGAAGCCCGTCTCCGAATGGCTGACGTTGATGGGCAAGTCCCGCCACCTGCTCAAGCCGGCCAACGCCGGCGCGGTCCAGGGCATCCAGGCCGAAGTGGACCGGCGATGGCGCCGGCTCAAGGCGATGCACGCGCATCCGGAGCTCTAGGGCATGACGCGCATTCTTGAGACACGCCAGCTCACCCCGGTCACGAAGCTGTTCCGGCTGGAGGCGCCGCTGATCGCCGCGTCGGCGCGACCCGGGCAGTTCGTCATGCTCCGCGTGCGCGAGGGCGGCGAGCGCATTCCGGTGACGATCGCCGACTACGACCGCGGCCAGGGCACCATTGTCATCGTCGTGCAGGACGTCGGCGCGACGACCAAGCGCGTCTGTGCGCTCGAGAAGGGCAACGACATCCTCGACGTCGCCGGACCGCTCGGCAGCGAGATCGATCTGCCGGCCGGCGGACATGTGTGCGGTGTCGGCGGTGGCTTTGGGGCCGCCGCGCTCCTCTGCCTGATGCGCGAGCGTCGCGCGCGCGGCGATCGCACGACCGTCATCCTCGGCGCCCGGACCAAGGACCTGCTCATCCTCACCGACGAACTCAGGAAGATCTGTCACAACCTCGAGATCTGCACAGACGACGGATCGGCGGGATTCAAGGGGTTTGTCACCCAGCGCCTCGCCCAGTTGATCGCCGGTGAGGGCCCTGGCCGGCCCGACGCCGTCGTGGCGATTGGCCCCATGGCGATGATGCGCGCGGTGGCCTAGACCACGCGCGGGCCAAGGGTCAAGACGCTCGTCTCGATGGACCCGCTGATGGTCGACGGCACGGGCATGTGCGGCGGCTGCCGCGTCACAGTGGCCGGGAAGTCACAGTTCGCGTGTGTGGACGGCCCGTGCTTCGACGCCCACGACGTGGACTTCGACGTGGCCATGCGCCGGAACAAGGCGTACGTCAAAGAAGAGCGCGAGGCCCTCGAGCGCGTCAGCTGCATGTCGGGAAGAGGTTGAACGTATGCCCGTCAAACGGTCGGACAAGACGCCGATGCCGGTCCAGGAGGCCGGGGCGCGCGCGCACAACTTCCAGGAAGTGAACGAGGGCTACTCGACCTTCCACGCGGGGTTTGAGGCGGAACGCTGCCTGCGCTGCCAGGATCCGGTCTGCGTCGGCGGGTGCCCGGTGCAGATTCCCATTCCGGATTTCATCCACGCCATCGCCCTCGGCGACATGGCCGGCGCGGCGAAGATCCTCCGGTCGGCCAACCCGCTGCCCGCCATCTGCGGCCGCGTCTGCCCGCAGGAGTCGCAGTGCGAGGCCGAGTGCAGCCTGGGCGAGCGCTTCACGCCGGTGGCCATCGGCCATCTCGAACGGTTCGTCGCCGACTGGGAGCGTGAGCAGCCAATCGCCGTCACGCCGAACATCACCCGCGCCGAGACGATCGCGATCATCGGCGCCGGGCCGTCGGGACTGGTGTGCGCCGGCCAGCTCGCGCAGTTGGGCTACAAGGTCACCGTCTTCGAGGCGCTCCACGCGCCGGGCGGCGTCCTGCGCTACGGCATCCCGGAATTCCGGCTGCCCAAGGCGACGCTCGACTGGGAAATCGACATCCTCAAGGCGATGGGCGTCGAGATCCAGTGCAACGTGATCATCGGCAAGACACTGACGCTCGACGACCTCTTCGCCAAGTACGGCTACGCGGCCGTCTTCATCGGAACTGGCGCGGGGCTGCCGCAGTTTCTCGGCATCCCGGGTGAGAACCTCAACGGCGTGTACTCCGCCAACGAGTTCCTGACGCGCATCAACCTCATGCGCGCGTACGAGTTTCCGGAGGCCGATACGCCCGTGCGCGTCGGCAAGCGCGTGGCCGTCATCGGCGCGGGCAACACCGCGATGGACGCCGTGCGCACGTCGCTCCGCATGGGCGCCGAAGAAGCGATGATCGTCTACCGGCGGAGCGACAAGGAGATGAGCGCGCGGGTGGAGGAATACCACCACGCCACGGAAGAGGGCGTGACGTTCCACTGGCTCACCAACCCGCTCGAAGTCATCGACGACGGGCAGGGCTGGGCTGGCGGCCTGCGGTGCCAGCGGATGCAGCTCGGCGAGCCGGACGCCTCGGGTCGGGCGCGGCCGGTGCCGATCCCGGACTCCGAGTTCGTCCTGCCGGTCGACAACGTCATCCTCGCGATTGGCACGACGCCGAATCCGCTCCTCACGCGGACGACAGCAGGCCTCGCCACCAACAAGCACGGCTGCCTGCTGGCCGACGAGCAGACAGGCCTCACGTCCAAGCCGCTGGTGTTCGCCGGCGGCGATGCCGTCACGGGCGCGGCAACGGTGATTCTCGCCGCGGGCGCCGGTAAGCGCGCCGCCCAGGCCATTCACGACGCGCTCGTCGAACGCAGACAGAAATAGATGTGCCGCACGACCCATTCGACCGTCGTGATTTCCTGAAGAGCGCGGCGGCCACGCTGGCGCTCCTGGCCGGGAAGCGAGGGCTCGCCGCGAGCGACCTCCCCACGGCGGCCCCGTCGGGCCCGCCCGTGAAGTTGGTCGTCATCGGCCTCGGTCCCTGGGGCCGTGACATCGTCACGACCGCCGCCCGCATCCCGACGATTGAGCTCGTGGCCATTTGCGACACATACGAGGCGTTTCTGAGGCGGGCCGGCCAGGCCGCGCCGAGGGCCGCGGCTGTTCCAGACTACCGGACCCTGCTCGACCGCCGGGACGTCGAGGCCGTCATCATCGCCACGCCGTCGCACCTGCACAAGGACATCGCGCTGGCGGCGCTCCAGGCCGGCAAGCACGTCTACTGCGAAGCGCCGCTCGCCAGCACCCTCGACGACGCCCGCGTTATCGCCGGCGCGGCCGGCGCGAGCAAGCTCCGCTTCATGGGCGGACTCCAGGGCCGCTCGAACGCGCTCTGGGCCCACGTCGCCAAGTTCGTGAAGTCCGGCGTGCTGGGCGACCCGGCGGTCGTGAGGACGCAGTGGAATCGGAAGGATTCCTGGCGCCGGACGGCGCCGACGCCGGAACGTGAGCGGGCGATCAACTGGCGCCTCGACCGCGCCACGTCGTCGGGCCTCGTTGGCGAGATCGGCCTGCACCAGATCGATCTCGTCAGCCAGTACCTGAACGCGATGCCGACGGCGGTCTACGGCGTTGGCGCCACGGTCGCCTGGCGCGACGGCCGCGAGGTGCCCGACACGGTGCAGTGCGTCTTCGAATACCCGAAAGCCGTGCGCGCCGTCTTCACCGCGACCCTGGCCTCCTCCTTCTCCGGGGCGTACGGGGCATTCCAGGGTAGCAACTCGAGCCTCCTTATCAGGGAAACGCGCGCGTGGCTCGTCAAGGAAGCCGACTCGCCCCTGCTCGGGTGGGAGGTCTACGCGCGCAAGGAATCGGTGCACGACGAGACCGGGATCACGCTCGTCGCCGACGCGACGAAGATCCTGCAGGCCGGCGAGGAGCCGGGCAAGGTCCGGAACGCCGAACCGGCGAAGGACGCCCTCACGCTCTCGCTCGAGGCGTTCGCCCGGCTCGTGGGCGAGGGGGGCGCGTCGCCGTGCACGGCGGCTGATGCGTTCCGAGCCACAGCCGTGGCCATCCGGGCACACGAGGCGACACTCACGAACGCGCGGGTGGAGATTCCCCAGGAGCGGATGACATGACCGACGAACAGGCACCGGGGCTGACCCGGCGGGACTTTCTGAAGACGACCGCAGGAACGACGGCCGGCGCCGTTGCGGGCGCGATGCTGCTTGGCGGCGCCGGAGAAGCCGGCGCGGCGCCCGCCGTGGATACGGCCGGGCGCATCCTCGGCGCGAACGACCGCATCAACTTCGCGATGGTCGGCGTGAAGGGCATGGGCGGAGGGCATCTCCGCAATCTGGTGGGCGAGCTGGCATCCGAGAACATCCAGATCACCGCCATCTGCGACGTCTGGGAGAAAGCCAGGCGGCAGGCGGGCGAGCGCGCCCACGTTGTGGACGACGCGCTGTATGTCGATTACCGGAAGATGCTCGAGCGCAAGGACATCGACGCGGTGGTCGTGGCCACGCCCGACCAGACCCACGCGCAGATCGCCATGGCCGCCATGCAGACGGGCCGGCACGTCTACTGCGAGAAGCCGATGACGCGCACGCTCGACGAAGCGTTCAGGATGTACGACGTCGCCAAATCGACCAACCGGCTCGTGCAGGTCGGGTCGCATGGATCGTCGGACCCGAAGTACCTGAAGGCGCGCGAGGTGGTCAGGACCGGCGTGCTCGGCCGCATGCTCTGGGCCCAGGGCAGCTACTGCCGCAACATCCCCAAGGGCGAGTGGAACTACCCCATCGATCCGGAGTGCACCGAGCAGACGGTGGACTGGGCGCGCTGGCTGGGCCCGGCGCCGAAGCGGCCGTTCAGCGCCGAACGGTTCTTCCGGTGGCGGAAGTACTGGGACTACGGCAACGGCATCATCGGCGATCTGTGGCCGCACCGGCTCCACCCGCTGCTGATCGGCATGGACCTCCTCGAGTTCCCGAAGGCGGTGAACTGCATCGGTGGCAACCTGTGCGACACGGACAAGGGCCCGGGGCCGGACGGCCAGCCCTGGGGTGAGCGGCGCGAGGTGGCCGACACGACCATGGCCACGATCCAGTTCCCGTCGGGCGTGATGATCTTCCTGGCCGGCGCGACCACCAACGAGCGCGGCATCGAGGACATCATCCGCGGCCAGCGGGCGGACCTGATCCTCGGCGGTGGCCGGCTCCAGGTTCTGCCCCAGCGGCCCTACGTCGATGAGATCGAGGGTAACGACGAGACGCCGCCGGACGCCGGCGAGACCCACGCCAAGCACATGCGCAACTTCATCGTCTCGATGCGCGACAACGTGCAGCCGAACTGCCACATCGAGCTGGGCATCCGCGTGCAGACGATCGTCACGATGGCCGAGGTGTCCTACCGCAAGGGGCGGTCGGTGACGTTCGACGAAAGAACGCGGTCGATCATGTGAGAACTCAGAACGTGCTCTTAGCCGTGCACGCGATGGCGACGCGCTTCGAGCTGGTGCTCGAGGGCGGCGATGCGGCGCGCCTGCGCGCGGCCGGCGAGGAGGCCCTCCGGG
>JANOGJ010000754.1:0-1627 GCA_031405995.1 Acidobacteriota bacterium | reverse complement strand
GGACGTCGTCACCTACATCATCGACCGCAACGTGAACTACACGAACATCTGCGTCGCGCGTTGCAAGTTCTGCGCGTTCTACCGGCCGGTTGGATCAGCTGAGGGCTACACGCTCGGCTTCGAGGAGATTTACAAGAAGATCGAAGAGACGATGGGCCTGGGCGGCAATCAGTTGCTGCTGCAGGGCGGGCACAATCCGGACATCCCGATCGCGTGGTACGAGGATCTGTTCCGCGGCGTGAAGCGCCGCTACCCCGAGTTCCGCCTGCACGCGCTCTCGCCGCCGGAGGTCATCCACATTTCGAGGCTCTCGCAATTGCCGGTGCCGGCGGTCATCGAGCGCCTGATCGCGGCCGGGCTCGACAGCATTCCGGGCGGCGGCGCGGAGATTCTGGTGGACCGCGTGCGCCGGATCCTGAATTGCTACACCAAGGCGACCGCCGACGAATGGCTGGGCGTGATGCACGACGCGCATCGCGCCGGCCTGCGCACGACGGCCACCATGATGTACGGGACGGTCGAGACGCTCGACGAGCGGCTCGAGCACCTCTTCCGGCTGCGGGAGCTGCAGGACGAGACCGGGGGATTCACGGCGTTCATCACCTGGAGCTATCAGCCGCAGCACACCGAGCTCGGCGGCGGGGAAGCCACCGGCGTCGACTACTTGCGCACGCTCGCGATCGCCCGGCTCGTGCTGGATAACTTCGACAACCTGCAGTCGTCGTGGGTCACGCAGGGCGGCAAGGTCGGGCAGCTGAGCCTCGCGTACGGCGCGAACGACATGGGCAGCGTGATGATCGAGGAGAACGTCGTACGGGCCGCGGGCGCCGAGTACTGCATGGACGAATTCGAAGTGGTCCGGAACATCGAGAACGCCGGCTTCCTGCCGAAGCGACGGAATATGCACTACGAGATCCTGGGCGACCCCGTGTTTCGAGCCCGCGCGGTGCCGCGCATGCTCGAGCTGGCCGTGGCGCGGGCCGACGGCCAGACGGGTGAGGCCGGGGACCTCGGCGGGTACGAGGCGCGCAGCGCGGCCGGCCGCAAGGCGCGCGCCGATCGGCGCGTCGGCCACTGACGCGTGAAGGGCTGAGCCCCGGCCGTGTCGTCCGTCCTTCGCGCCCGCTGGGTCCTGCCGATCACGGGACCGCCGGTTGACGGTGGATGGGTCGAGATCGACGGCGGGCGCATCCGGGCGGTCGGCGCAGGATCGCGGGCCGGCGCGACCGATCTGGGTGACGTCGCCCTCCTGCCCGCGCTCGTCAACGCGCACACGCATCTCGAGCTCAGTTGGATGGCCGGCCTCGTTCCGCCGGCCGCGTCGATGAACGACTGGATCCGGAGCTTGCTTCGCGTGCGACGGGCTGGGCCGCCGGCGGGGGAGTCCGGCGCGCGCGAAGCGATGCGCGCCGCGGCAGCGGCGATGCGCGCGTCGGGCACCGCGCTCGCCGGGGACATCACGAACACGCTCACGTCGCCGCCGGTCCTCGCGGAAGCCGGCCTCGGCGGCGTGATCTTGCACGAGCTCATCGGCTTCAACGCGCTGGATCCGGCCGGTCAGGTGCGCGAGGCATGGGACAGAGAAAAAGACGTCGGGCGGAAACCAACGACTCCGGGTGTCGTTTCC
>JANOGJ010000710.1:0-5851 GCA_031405995.1 Acidobacteriota bacterium | reverse complement strand
GGGTTCGGCCATTCGGAGTTCACGCGGTCCCGTTTCTTCCGCGCGATGCGCGGGGCCGGATGCCGTCTCACCGCTCTCGTGGGGCTGATTCTGGCGTCACCCTTGCTGGCCCTGGTGGCGATTGCGATCAAACTCGACTCGCCCGGTCCCGTCTTCTTTGTGCAGAACCGCGTCGGACGCGGCGGGCGTGCGTTTGGACTGGTGAAGTTCCGGACGATGCGCAACGATCCAGGCCAGCGGACCTCGGAGTGGGTCTCGGATAACACGAGCCGCATCACGCGCGTGGGCCGGTGGCTGCGTCGCTTCCGGCTCGACGAGCTTCCACAGCTCGCCAATGTCGTCCACGGCGAGATGAACATCGTCGGGCCGCGACCGCACCCGGTGTCCAACTACGAGCTGTTCCTGCGGCACATTCCGTACTACGAGTTCCGCTCGCTCGTGCGGCCGGGCTTGACCGGGTGGGCCCAGGTGCGGTACGGCTACGCGAACGACCTCGAAGAAGAGACCGAGAAGATGCGGTACGACTTCTACTACATCAAGCATCGCAGCCTGTTCCTCGACCTGCGGATCATCCTGGAGACGCTCGGCGTCCTCCTGTTCGATCGCCGGTCGCACCAGGCCGCCAAACCGCACGTCGCGCCGGACCGCGTGCCTGATCTGAACGCGGTGTCCTAGCCCGATGGACCAGAGCCTTTCGCTCGACTGGTGGCGTCGGCCGGTGGCCGCCGCGGTCGTGGACGCGGCGGCCCCGGGTGCGGCGACCGAGCCGCAGGGCGGCCGGGCCGCTTTCTGGGCGCTCGTCGCGTTTACGTTCATCCTTATCGTCGTGCCGCAGCAGTACTTGCCGTTTCTGAGCGCGCTGCGGATCAACCTGCTTATCGCGGTGCTCGCGCTCGCGGCGCACGTCATCGCGCCACCCAGGTCACGCGCGATGCGCCTCCCGATGGAGCTCCGCCTGGCCGTCGGGCTGATGATCTGCGCCGCGGTGAGCATCCCGACGTCCTATTGGAGAAGCGCGAGCGTGGACGCATTTGCCGACTACCTGAAGGTCGTCGTCATCTTCTGGTTGATCGGCCAGGACGTGTGCTCGCTCAAGCGTGTTCGGATTCTGCTCTGGACCCTGGCGCTCGTCTGCGCGCCGATCGCCGTGACGGCCCTGAGGAACTACGCGACGGGCACGTTCATCGGTGGCGACCGCATCATGGGGTACTCGAACAATCTGGCCGAGAATCCCAACGACCTCGCGCTGATTCTCAACCTGTTCCTGCCCCTGACGGCAGCGCTCGCGCTGACGGCGCGCCATATCGGGGCACGCCTGGTTGGGTGGGGGCTTGTGGCGCTTTCCATCGCGGGCGTGGTCATCACGTTTTCGCGCGGAGGGTTCCTCACCTTAATGGTCGAAGCGATCCTGTTCCTGCCGCTGCTCATCCGGCGTGGTGGCGGGAAAGTGCTCGGGATCATCGCCGTCGTCGCGGTCATCGCGGTGTCGATGGCGCCTGCCGGTTATACCGACCGGATGGGCACGATCCTCAATATCGAGTCGGATTCGACCGGGTCGTCGCAGATGCGGTGGGACGACACGGTGGCGTCGTTTGCCTTCATGACGCGCCATCCGATCGTCGGCGCGGGCCTGGGACAGGGCCTGCTGGCACTGAACGAGATCCGTGGGGCGTTCTGGACCACCGTGCACAACGCCTACCTGAACTATGGTGTTGATACCGGCGTGGCGGGCTTCGTGCTCTTCATCGCGATGGTGCTCGTGAGCCTTCGCAGCGCGAGGCGAGTCGAGCGCCTGCCCGAAGGCACTGTCCCGGCCGACCTCAGGCTGTTGGCCGGCGGGGTACGCATCAGTTTGGCCGGGTTTGCGGTGGCGGCCTTCTTTCACCCCATCGGCTACGACTTCTACTTCTTCTACCTGGCCGGCATCGCGGTCGCTCTGAAGGCTACGGCCGTCCGCCAGTTCGGCGCCCGGGTGCCGGCATGAGCGCGCTCCTCCAGGACCTCGTCACGGCTCAGGCCGAGCGGACGCCTGACGCACAGGCCGTGGTCGCGCGCGCAGACGCGATCAGCTACGCGGACCTGGAGCGTTGTTCAAACCAACTCGCGCGGGCTCTGCGTGAGCACGGGTGCCGGCGGGGCGACCGCGTCTGCGTGCTGGCGTCCACGACCCCACTCGCGATCGCGGCCATGCTCGGCGTCTTCAAAGCGGATGCGATCTACGTGCCGCTGGACCCCACGGACTCGCCCGACCGCCTGGCGGCGGCGGCCCAAGCGTGCCAGCCTGCCTGTCTGCTCACTTCCGGGTTCGGCGCGATGGCCGTGGACGAGTTGGTGCGATCCGGAGTGATCGGTCGAAAGACGATCGTCGGATCGCTCGAGCGCAGCCCGATCGCGGGGCAGTCCTTCTTCACTGAGTTCTGCATGGCGGATGTCGCCGGGGTCTCCGATCGAGCGGTGGCGTCCAGGAACCGCCCGACCAATCCGGCCTACGTCGTCTTCTCGGGCCCTGGCGCGCCTCGCGGCGTCGTGACGACGCACGCGAGCCTGACGCGCGCCATCGGTTGGGCGATCTCGCACTTTGACGTCAGGCCGGCGGATCGCCACGCCGTGATGTCGCCGCTCGCGCGCGACCAGTCGGTCTACGAGACGTTGGCAGCGCTGACCGCCGGCGCTGCTGTCCTGCCGGTCGCCATGGACGTCGTGGCGCAACCGCGGCGTTTGGCCGACTTCATCCGCAGGGAGCGGCTGACCCAGTGGGGGACCACGGCGGAGACGCTCGCCGCCATGGCCGGCGCCGACCTGGTTGCGCCGGGTGACTTTCCAGCCCTGCGCCACGTGATCTGGTGGGGCGGCGCCCCGAGCGCGCTGGCGCTTCGGTACTGGATGAGACGCGTGGGTCACGCGCAGTTCACGACCTTGTACGGCGCGCCCGAAGCGACGTCAACGAGCGCGTACTACACCTGGACGCCCGATGCCGAGCCCGCGGATGCGCTCGCGCCGATTGGGACGGCGTGTTCCGGCCATGAAGTGCTCGTGCTCAATCACCGTCTCGAACCGGTCGAAACCGACGAAACCGGTGATCTCTGGATCCGCGGTGTCGGCGTCAGTCCGGGCTATTGGGGCGACACCCACGCCACGGCCGAGGTGTTTCACCAGGCGCGATCGGGCGTGCGCAGCGATCGCATGTGCCGGACTGGGGATCGCGGACTCCGCAGCCGCGACGGCCAAATCCTCCGCCTCGTCCCGCGGGACGGCGCCGAGTGGCCGGTCGCCGGGGCCTCGCAGGACTCGGGCGCGGCGCTCGAGTCGAGCGCCGGAGCCTGAGGCGCGACGCGTATATGTGTGGCATCGCGGGCGTCGTACGTTGGGACGGGCAGGCGCCGGCGCTTGAGGACGTCCAGGTGATGTGTGACGTCATGGTCCATCGCGGACCGGATGACGAGGGCTACTACCACGACGGCCAGGCCGCGCTCGGCATGCGCCGGCTGAGCATCATCGATCTCCACACCGGGCATCAGCCCGTCAGCAACGAAGACGGCACCGTCTGGGTGGTGCTGAATGGCGAGATCTACAACTTCAAGGAATTGCGGCGCGATCTTGAAGCCCGCGGACACCGGTTCCGGACGACGAGCGACACCGAGACCATCGTGCACCTCTACGAGGACCACGGTCCCGGCGCGGTCGAGAAGCTTCGCGGCATGTTCGCTTTCGCGCTCTGGGACACCCGGCGCCGCGAATTGCTCATCGCCCGCGATCGACTCGGCATCAAGCCTTTGTATTACGCCCTCGTGCCCGGCGGCATCGCGTTCGCATCCGAGCTGAAGTCGATCCTCCAGATGCCGGCGCTCGATCGCCGCGTGAACTTCGCCTCGCTGGGGCACTTCCTCACCTTTGGCGACACGCCGGCGGCCGAGAGCATGGTGGAGGGCGTGCACAAGCTGGAGCCCGGCTGTCTCGCGCGGCTGTCGGACGGGGCGCCCGCAGATTGAGAAGTACTGGACGCTGCAGTTCTCGTCCGAGCGGCCTGCCGACGAGGGCGCCCTTGTCGAGGAACTGCGCGCCCTGTTGAAGGAATCCGTCGACATCCACATGCGCTGCGACGTCCCGTTCGGCGCATTTCTGAGCGGGGGCATCGACTCGAGCGCGGTGGTCGCAACGATGAGCGGCCTCCTGCCGACGCCGGTGAAGACCTTCTCGATCGGATTCGCCGATCCCCGATTCGACGAACTGGACTACGCGCGCACCGTCGCGCGCGCCTTCGGCACCGAGCATCACGAACTCGTGCTCGAGCCGCACCACGCGACCATTCTCGAGGACCTGGCCTGGTTTCAGGACGAACCCCTCGGCGACAGCTCGCTCGTGCCGACGTACATGGTGTCGAAGCTGGCGGCCGCTCACGTCAAAGTCGTGCTGAGCGGGGACGGCGGCGACGAGATCTTCGGGGGCTACGACCGGTACCTCGTCGAACAACGCGAGCGCGAGCGCGACCGGTGGCCGAAACCGCTGCGCTCGGCCCTCGCGGCCGTGGGCCAGGCGATGCCGGAAGGCATGAAAGGGCGCAACTTCCTGCGGCACCTCGCCTACGACGGGCCGCGCCGCTACCTCGACGCGATGACGACGTTCGGACCGGCCGAGCAGGCTCGTCTGCTCGAGCCAGCGGCGCACGCCCGGGTCCTCGGATCGGATCCGCTGCTCGCGGCCCTCGGACATCTGGGTTCAAGTGACCATTGGCTCTCGGCGGCCCAGTACTGGGATCTCCAGTGCTACCTGCCCCTCGATATCCTGCCGAAGGTCGACCGCATGAGCATGGCCCATTCCATCGAGGCGCGGCCGGCGCTTCTCGATCACCGGCTCGTGGAGTTTGCCGCGTCGGTGCCCCCGAGCCTGCGGCTCAAGGGCACGACGACGAAATACCTCTTCAAGCAGGCGATGCGCGGCATTCTGCCCGACGCCGTGATCGACCGGCCGAAGCGCGGCTTTGGCATGCCCCTGGGCCAGTGGTTTCGGGGGGACTGGGCATCCTTCGTGCGCGAGTTGCTCCTGTCCGGCGCGTGCCGGCAGCGCGGCATTCTGAACGGAACATACGTCGAGCGGGTCCTGGCACTGAACGACGCGGGCCGCGACATGAGCATGCAACTCTGGGCGTTGTCGTCACTCGAATTGTGGTGCCAGGCGTTCCTGGACCCAGGCGGCCGCGGCCGGCTCCTGCCGCGACCGGAGCGCGCGCCGGCATCCAAAGCCCAGACGGCGCTCGCGGCGCCGGGTCGGTGAGGCGCCGCTGGTGACCACCTCCATGGAGTCCCCCTCGGCACAGACGGCGGCCGGCGGCCGCGCGCGGCTGCCGCGGGTCGGGATCGTGGCGGCCTCGCTCGAGATCGTCGGCGGCCAGAGCATCGCGGCGGTGCTGCTCGCCGCGGCGCTCCGCGAGGACGGGCACGAGGTGACCATGGTTCCGGTCAACCCAACCCTGCCGCGCCCTTTGCGCTGGGTGCGTCGCTTCAGGGCGGCGCGGACCGTGGTGAACCAGGTCTTCTATTGGCCCTTACTGCTTCGTCTCTCCCGCTGCGACGTCGTGCACGTGTTTTCCGCCGCGTACTGGTCGTTCTTGCTGGCGCCGGTGCCGGCCATGCTCGCAGGCCGATTGCTCCGCAAACAGGTCGTGCTCCACTACCACAGCGGGGAGGCGGCCGACCACCTCACGTGGGGGTGGGCCGTGCATCCCTGGTTGTCGCTGGCGCACGAGATTGTCGTGCCCTCGGCGTTTGTGGGCCGGGCGTTCTCGGCGCACGGGCACGACGTGAAAGTGATTGCGAATTTCATCCAGCCGTCCGCCTTTTGTTTCCGGGACCGG
>JANOGJ010000706.1:0-4136 GCA_031405995.1 Acidobacteriota bacterium | reverse complement strand
ACGACGCCCGACGTCGTTTCCCGACAGAGTTTTCCACAGATCGAGGTACGACCCCTTAGACTTGTTTCTTGACACTCTTATGTACCTAGTCACCAAGCGCATTGACTTCTGCTACGGCCACCGCCTGCTCGACTACGACGGCATCTGCAAGCACCCGCACGGCCACAACGCCGTCGTCGAGGTCGACGTCCGAACCGATCGGCTCGACCGCCGCAACATGGTCGCGGATTTTTCGGACATCAAGCGTGTCGTGAAGGGCTGGATCGACCGCGAGCTGGATCACAAGATGATCCTGCGCGCCGACGACCCGCTCGTCGCGCCGCTCGAGGCGCTGGGCGAGCCCGTGTTCAAGGTGGAGAGCAATCCCACCGTCGAGCGGATTGCCAAGCTGATCTACGACAAGGCGCGTGAGCAGGGACTCGACGTGGTGGCCGTGCGTGTCTGGGAAACGCCCACGTCCCTGGCGGAATACAAAGACTCTTAAAACACCGTCGCCACGGCAAACGTCACGAGAAAGGCGAGTCCAAGCGGCAGCAGCGCGCCGACTGTCGCCCATTTCACGCTGAGCGTTTCCTTGTAGATGGTCAGGATCGTGGTCGCGCACGGGTTGTGCAAGAGCGAGAACAGCATCAGGTTGACGGCCGTGAGCAGCGTCCAGTTGTTCTTGTCGACCAGCAGCACCTTCAAGTCCGCGAGCGACGTCACGTCGGTCATCTGTCCCGTGCCCATGTACACCATCAGCATCGTCGGCACGACGATCTCGTTGGCCGGAATCGCGATGATGTAGGCCAGCAGGATGACGCCGTCGAGGCCAATCGCCGCGCCCAGCGGGTTGAGGAAGTTGGCGGTGTGCTGCGCGAGGCTCACGCCGCCGGCCGTGATGTTGCCGAGGATCCAGATGACCGCGCCGGCCGGGGCCGCCGTGAGCACCGCGCGCCAGAGCACGAACAGGGTACGATCGATGAGCGACGTGTAGAGAATCCGCATCACGCCCGGGCGGCGGTAGGGCGGCAGCTCGAGCGTGAAGGCCGACGCCTCGCCGCGCAGCACCGTTCGCGAGAGCGCCCAGGACACGGCGAGTGTGAAGATCACGCCGATGACGACGATGCCGACGACCGCGCCCGCGGCGGCGATTGAGGCAAACGCGGGCGGAAACGCCGCGCCGACGAAGATCGTCGCGAGCATGAGGAGCGTCGGGAACCGGCCGTTGCACGGCACGAAGTTGTTCGTGAGGATCGCGATCAGCCGCTCCCGCGGCGAGTCGATGACCCGGGTGGCGATGATGCCGGCCGCGTTGCACCCGAATCCCATCGCCATCGTCAGCGCCTGCTTGCCGTGCGCGCCCGCGCCCTTGAACAGGAAGTCCATGTTGAACGCCACGCGCGGCAGATAGCCGAGATCCTCGAGGATCGTGAACAGCGGGAAGAAGATGGCCATCGGCGGCAGCATGACGCTCACGACCCAGGCCAGGCCGCGATAGACCCCGTGCCACAGGAATCCGGTGAACCACCACGGCAGGCCGAACCCGTCGAAGAGCGCCGCGCCCTTGTCCTCGAGCCAGAAGAAGAACTGCGCGAGCATCGCCGAAGGCACGTTCGCGCCGGCGATCGTCACCCAGAAGATGACCGCCAGCATCAGCCCCATGATCGGCAGGCCGAAGACGGGCGAGGTGACCAGGCGATCGATGCGCTGGTCCAGATCGAACCGGCGCCCGGCCGCCTGATGCGCCGCGCGGCGGGCCACGCGCGTGGCTTCGAAGAAGATCGACCGCACGGCTTCGTCGCGGAAGCCGGACTGCAAGGTCTCGCGGAGCGCGGCGGCGCGCGCGATGACGGCGTCGGCCGTGACGGCGCCCGTCGTCACTGAGCCCCCTGCAGCGCGATCTTGCGGCTGAACCGCTCGGCCGTTCGCTGTTGCTCGTCGGCGAGCAGGGCCAGGCGCCCGCTCGAGAGCGCTTCCTCGACCTGCGCGTCGCCGTCGAGCAGCCGAATGGCAATCCAGCGCGCGTTGGGCACGCCCGGGGCGGCCTGCTCGATGAGCGGCACGAGCTCGGCGACGGCGCGCTGGAACTCCGGCGTGCCCGTCACTCGCATCGGCTTCGTCGTCACCGCGCCCGACGAGACGCCGTCCACGGCGCCGAGCAGCGCGTTCAGCCCTTCGCCCGTGCGCGCGACGACGCCGACGGCCGGCACGCCGAGATCCCGCGCGAGGCTCCGCACGTCCACCTCGATGTTCTTCCGCTTGGCTTCGTCCATCAGGTTCACGGCGACCACGACGCGGTCCGTGATCTCGAGGACCTGCAGCACCAGGTTCAGATTGCGCTCGAGCGCCGTCGCGTCCACGACGACGACCGTCGCGTCCGGGCGGCCGAACAACAGGAAGTCGCGCGCGATTTCCTCGTCGTGCGACGCCGAGAGCAGCGAGTACGTCCCGGGCAGATCCACGACCTTGTAGCGCACCTTGTTGAACTCGAACCCGCCTTCCGCGCGGCTGACCGTCTTCCCCGGCCAGTTGCCGGTGTGCTGCTTGAGGCCGGTCAGCGCGTTGAAGAGCGTGGACTTGCCGGTGTTCGGGTTGCCGGCAAGCGCGACGACGCGATCGAACTTGTCGAGCTTGACGCCCATCCGTTCGAGTTCGGCCAGGGCCACGCAGGAATCACAGTTGTGCGTGCTCATGGGTGGACCGCCTCCATGGGTGCGGCGTCGGTCATGGGGCGGACGAGCACCTGCACGGCCTGGTCGCGCCGCAGCGCCACGAGCGTGCCGCGAATGTCGTACGCGCGAGGGTCACCGGCAAACGTCCGGAGGAACGGCCTGACGTAGGCGCCTTCCGTGAACCCGAGGTCCATGAGGCGGCGCCGGCTGAAACCCTGGCAGGCCTCGTCGAGCCCCACGACCTCGGCGCGATGATCGTTGGCGAGATCCGCGAGGCGCACGATGTCGGACGCGAGCCCGGCGTCGGGCGCCGGCGCCAGAAACACATTGGCCGCGACGGCCGGCGCCAGCTTGAACTCGTGCTCGCCGTCGCTCAGGACCAGGCGCGTCGGCGTCGATTCGATGATGCGCACGCGCTGGCCCACGCGCAGCCCGGCGGCGAGAATCTGCGCGAACGAGATCTCGGGTTCGTCCTCGAGATGCACGACGCGGCCAATGGCCTCGGCCGGCCACGACGTGGCCGGCACGCCCGCGGCCGGCGGCACGGAGCCCGTCCTGGTGGGAATGGGATCGCCGTGCGGATCGTGGCTGGGATGGCCGAGCGAGGCCGACAGCCGATCGGCCGCCTCGGGTGAGAGCGAATGTTCCTTCTTTTCCGCCGCCGCGTGGACGTCGCGCAGCGGCAGGCGCGCTTCATCGGCGAAGTAGCGCTCGAGTAACCGGTGCGCGCGCACGACCTGCAGCGCGAGACGCTCACCGTCCGGCGTCAGCCGGAACTCCTGGCCGCGCGGAACGACGAGGCCCTGCGCCTGCATCCGCCCGACGAGCGCGACGACGTCGCGGCCGGCGAGCCGCAGCGCGCCGCCGAGCGACGACAACGACCCGCTGCGGCCGCGGTATTCCTGTTCGAACAGGTGTTTGAGGGCGTCTTCGAGTCGTCGGCGCTCGCGGGCCGGCCTGGAACTAATCCGCCAGAACGCCGCGGCGCCCGCGCCGAGGGCCATGAGCAGGATGAGGCTGGTCCAAGTCATGATTTTGACTAGTCAAAATCATACACAATCCGTCGCAAAAGCTCAACACGGAGGACACCGAGGGGCGGAGGACACCGAGACATCTTGGGGTACCCCAACCCTGCTCCGTGCTCTCCGTACCTCCGAGACCTCCGTGTTAAGGCTCTTGTGACTAGGCGGGCCCGACGAGGATCTTCGCGGCCGTCCTTGTGCCGATCGACGCCGTGCCTGAGTCCACGCTGAGCACGACCGCGTCCGCCGCGGCGTCGCGCGACTCGATCACGATGCGCCGGCCCGGCACCAGCCCGCGCCTCTCGACGAACCGCAGGAACTCGGCGTCCTGGTCGATCACCCGCGTCACGACGAGCGGCGTGGCGACAGGCGCGGTGAGCAGGTTCTCATGCTGGGCGCGCGGGATCCGGCCCTCGGCGGTCGGGATCGGGTCGCCATGCGGATCCACGGCCGGGCGGCC
>JANOGJ010000672.1:0-2273 GCA_031405995.1 Acidobacteriota bacterium | reverse complement strand
CCGACTACGACACCAGCCTCCGCTTCTACGTGAACTTCACCAACACCGCCGGCGACACGGTGGTAGCCCGGTTCCGTCGCGATGCCGTGAACCCGCTTCTAGCCGATCCGACGAGCCGCAAGGACCTCGTCTGGCCAGGCGGCCTGGCGTTCATCGACCAGCCGTTCTCGAACCACAACGGCGGTAACCTCGCGTTCGGTTCCGACGGCTATCTCTACATTGGTTTGGGCGACGGCGGATCCAGCAACGACCCGGGTCACCGCGCCCAGTCGCCAAGCACGCTGCTCGGCAAGATGCTCCGGATCGACGTCGACGTGCCCGATAGCGATCTCGAGGGCTACGACGTGCCGGGGACCAACCCCTTCGTCGGGAATCCCAACGTTCTGGCCGAGATCTGGGCGTTCGGTTTGCGGAATCCGTGGCGCTACAGCTTCGACGACCCGGCGCGCGGCGGGACGGGCGCCCTCATCATCGGTGATGTCGGACAGGGCAACTGGGAAGAGGTGGACTACGAGCCGGCGGGCGTCGGCGGGCGCAACTACGGGTGGCGGAACCGTGAGGGGGCGCATCCGAACCTAAATGGGCTCGTGGGCGGGAACCTGCCGCCGTACTACGTTCCCCTCCGTGATCCGATCCACGAGTACGACCACGGCGAGGGGCAGTCGATCACCGGCGGGATGGTGTATCGGGGCAACAATCTGGGCGCGTCGTACCGCGGCCGATATTTCGTCGCCGACTTTTTCGGCCGGCTCTGGTCGCTGGGCCTGACGATCGACGGATCGGGCGACGCCACGGTCAACTCGGTGATCGACCACACGGCCGAGTTAGGCGGCGCGACGTTCATCTCGAGTTTTGGCGTGGACGCCGGCGGCGAGCTGTACCTCGTGAGCCTGACCGGCAGCATCTATCGGCTGTATCTGGAGCTCGTCCCGAACGGCAATTTCAGCAGCGGCATGACCGGGTGGCAGACGTTCGCGACGCCCAACCCGAGCTACTTCGTGGGCGGCGTCGTCAGCGGCGTCCTTGAGTTCTATCGTCTGGCGCCTCCACCCGGCGAATCCAATCAGGCGGTGGTCTTCCGGCAAACCGGCGTGCCCGTCGGCGCCGGCGTGCGGTTCGCGGCGCGGTTCGACCTCGGCAACAGCAGCACGGTGCGCAAGCGCATCTCCGTGCTGATTCATGACAGCAATTTCAACGACGTCACGGTGTGCACGTTCTGGCTGCCGGCCGGCGCGCCGCTGCGCACCTTCCGCATGTGGACGCACACGATCGAAGCCTGGTCCAACGCGACGATTTCGTTTTACGCGGCCACGGTCGGAAGTGCCGGGGGTGCCTACCGGCTCGACAACGTCTCGCTGCAGCCCGATTTCGACGTGTCCAACGAGCGGACCGACTGCACCGATCCGCTGGCGCCGGCGCCGCCGGGCGGCGCCGCGGGGCCGAATCTGATCGCGAACGGCACGTTCGGCGCGGGCCTCGCACCCTGGGGGCTCTTCGGTTCGATCACCTCACAGATCACCGCTGGCGTGTTCGAGTTTTACCGTCCGGCGGGCACACCCGCGGGCGTCGTGCTGCAGCAGACGGGCGCGGGCGTCGCGACGAACGGAATTCTCACGGCGACGTTCCAGCTCGGCAACAGCAGCCCGGGGCGCGCGCGTGTGACCGTCCTGCTGCACAGCGCGGACTTCCTGGACCTCACGGCCTGCACCTTCTGGGTGCCGGGCGGACAGGGGCTGGCCAACTACACCGTGCGGGGGTTTGCGACCCAGGCGTGGGCCAACGCGACCCTGTCGGTGTATCCCTCGACGATCGGCACGGTCGAGTGGATGCGGCTCGACAACGTGATGCTGCAGTTGACGCCCGGTCAGGCGGTGCTGGGCACCGAGTGCGTTGAGCCGGCGTCGGCGCCGGCGCCGATCGGCGTCAGCGCGGGCCACACTCGTGATAAACATCGCTGACCGATGAGCGATGACCGGTAGGACCGCCCGTGCCTGGCTCCTTGGCACGTGCGCGCTGGCGCTTTGGTTGAGGGTCGCCGGCCTCGGGTACGGGTTGCCCGCCATCTACAACATGGACGAGGTCGCGATCATGAATCGCGCCCTCGCGTTCGCGACCGGCGACTTCAACCCGCATAATTTCCTGTACCCGACGTTCTACTTCTACGCGCTCTTCGTGTGGGAGGGCTTGACCTTCGTCCTCGGCTGGGTCGTCGGCGCGTTCGATTCGCTGGCGGCGTTCCAGAGTGAGTTTTTCGTCGACCCGTCGCGCGTGTA
>JANOGJ010000647.1:0-8822 GCA_031405995.1 Acidobacteriota bacterium | reverse complement strand
ACAGGACAGCTCGTCTATCCGCCGATCGAGTCGGGCGCGCTTCGCACGTGGGTCGGTGTGGGCGGCAGTCCCGAGTCGGTGATTCGCGCGGCGCGGTACGGACTGCCGTTGACGCTGGCGATCATCGGCGGCAGCCCGCAGCGGTTCTTGCCCTTTGCCGAGCTGTACCGCCAGACGCTCGCGCAGCACGGCCAGCCGCCGCAGCCGCTCGGCGTGCATTCACCCGGTCACGTGGCGCCAACCGACGCCGAAGCCAGAGAAGAAGTCTGGCCGCACTACGAAGCGCTGATGACCCGCATCGGCGCCGAGCGGGGCTGGCCGCCCACCTCCCGCGCGCACTTCGATCGCGAGGCCGGACCCGAGGGCGCCCTGTGCGTCGGATCGCCGGAGACCGTGGCCGCGAAAATCGCGAACACCGTCCGCCTCCTCGGGCTCTCGCGCTTCAACCTCAAGTACAGCAGCGGCACGTTGCCGCACGAGAAGCTCATGAGGAGTATCGAGCTCTTCGGCACGCGTGTGGCGCCGCGCGTGCGCGAGTTGGTCGCGAGTCCTCGAGCGGCGGTATGATGCCCACAACCCGGAGGAGGGCTATGCGCGCGTCTGTCGTCATCGGCCTGGTCGGAGTAGCGGTTCTTGGCGTGTCGGTCGCCAGTCAGCAGGGCAGCCATCTCAATCCGATGGTCGATCTGCTGATCGCAAAAAAAGCCGTCTTCGGCATGGGCATGCCCTCCGCCGGCCGCGGCGGCGGCGGGAACCGCGGCGGTGGCACGGCCGTTCCGACAACGCCTCCGACGACGCCCCCTCCGGCCCCAGCCCCGGTCAAGACACCGGCCGACTTCGCCCAGGACGCGCTCGCGCATCCCGAGGCTGACTACTTCTTCACCGCTGGCATGGAGCGCAACATCGACGCCGGCTCCGCCACGCTGATGGCTCTCCAGGACGCGCTCGTCGAAGCCGGCTCCGTCCGCCGGACGCCTGGTGGCCGCCTGGTCATGCCGATCAACTCGAAGGCGCCGAACATCTCGCGCGCCGACATGCCGGCCGACCCGGCCAACTACGTCACGAACATCAGCCGCCAGTTGAACGCCGGCGTGTCGATCATCTCGTTCGTCGAGGTGGACAACGCCGAGGAACTGCGTCAGGGCATCGCGGCGATGCGGTTCGCGTCAAAGGGCGGCACGCGCCCGGACGCGGTCGGCAACGCTCCGAAGTACTGGGGCCTCTCCGAAGCCGACTACCGCAAGAAGGCCGACGTGTGGCCGCTCACTCCCGAGGGCGAGCTCGTCGTCTGGGCCATCATCGAAACGAAGGAAGGCCTCGCCAACGTGCGCGACATCGCGCAAGTGAAAGGGCTGAGCGTCCTCGTGCCTGGTGCGGGCACGCTCGGCGGCGTGTTCTCGACGACCAACGCCGAAGGCCGTCGCGTGCGCGACGACGTGGCGTGGGAAGCGGCGATTCAGACGGTGCTCTCGACCTGCAAGGAGTTCAAGCTCCCGTGCGGCTACCCTGTGTCCGAAACGGACATCGAGACGCGCATGCAGCAGGGCTTCAACGTCGGGATCCTGCAGTCGTTCAACGACAGCGCCTTTCGGGCCGTCGCCAAGGGCCGGCTGCTCAGCGGACGCTGATCACGTCCAGCCGCAGCATCTGTCCATCGAGGGGCTTGTCGACGACGCCCTTGATGATCTGGAGGCGGTCGGGTCGTCCCGGCTCGCTGTTGTCGATCTGCCGGTCGTTGCCGTCTACCACGCGCACCACGACCGCGGCGCCGCCGGCCACTGGAATCGTTGCTTCGAAGTCTTCCAGGTAGATCGTGTGCGAGACCTTGGGGTAGTGATTCAGCCAGTAGGTCTGCTTGGGATTTGAGACCTCGATGTGCCAGGAAGACCAGTCGCGCGCCCTCACCGTGCCGCCCACCTTGTAGTACGGATGGTCCGCGTACGGCGTCTCGCCGTCCGCAATCGTCGTGGGCTCGAAGATGCCCCGAATCCTGAGCCGGACGGCATACGCGACGCCGGCCGTGCCGCCGAAGGTGAACGGCTTCTCGAGAAGCTGTTTGTGAATGCACGTGTCCGGCTGGGGCGGGTACTCGCCGGTGCACGCGTCGTGCAGGAACAGATGATGGAATCCCGCGGCCTGCGCGGAGCCGACGCTGTTCTTTGCGCCGGCGAGAACGGCTAACGCCACGAGCGCCGATAGCCACATTCGGCGTGAGCGAAACGGGAGTCTCGTCATGCGGGCATAGTATCGCGGCCGGCGCGCTACACTGGTCCACGGGTGACGGGTGAACACATGAGGCACCGCCTCGTCCTTTCTGCTCTCGCGCTGTTTGCCGCGACCGCGTCCCTCGGCGCCAACTGGCCGTCGTTCCGCGGAGGGCCGGCCGGCGGTGTCGGGACCGGAACGCCTCCGGTCACGTGGGACCTCGCGACGGGCACGAACGTCGCCTGGAGCGCCGCGATCCCGGGCCTCGGCCACTCGAGCCCGATCGTGTGGGGCGACCGCGTGTACGTCACGACCGCCGTGGCGATCAAAGGGAAGGAAGCCCCGCCCGTCACGGGCGTGATGGAAGTCGTCGGCATCGCGATGGCCACCGACACGCTCGAGCACGAGTGGCGGATGTACGCGCTGGATCGCGCGACCGGCACGATCGTCTGGCACCACGCGACGCGCCGCGGCGCGCCCTCCTCCAAGCACCACCGCAAATCCACCCACGCCAGCGCGACACCCGCGACCGACGGGAAATACGTCGTCGCGATGATGGGCTCCGAGGGCCTGTTCTGCTACGACGTCGAAGGCAAACTGCTGTGGAAGAAAGAACTCGGCGTGCTCGATCTTGGCCAGTTCGGCAACCCGGAAGTGCAATGGGGGCCGGCCAGCTCGCCTGTCATCGCCGGGGACCGCGTGATCGTGCAGAACGACGAGCAGGAGAATTCCTTTCTCGCGGCGTTCGACCTCGCCACGGGGCGGCAGGCCTGGCGCGTGTCGAATCAGGATCAGCCCTCGTGGTCGACGCCACTGGTCGTGCGTCAAGGCGATCGGACGCTCGTCATCACGACCGCGCCGTTGGCGGTTCGCGCGCGCGACGCCGCCACCGGACGAGAAGTCTGGCGGATGAATGACGAGGCGCAGGTGCGTGTGCCGTCTCCGGTGCTGTTCGGCGACGTCGTGATCGTCACGGGCGGGGCCCCGCCAGGCGGGAGATCGATCTTCGCCATCCCGCTGGCGTCGACAAGGACGGTATCGCCCGAGAAGCTGCCGTGGCGCATCGATCGCGGCTCGCCCTACACCTCGACCCCGCTGGTGTACGACGGCGTCCTGTATGTGCTCGGCGACAACGGCGTGCTGTCGGCCTACGACGCCGCCACGGGCGCTCGGTTCTACCAGACCCGGCTCGGAGCCGGCCCGACCGGATTCAGCGCGTCGCCCGTCGCCGCGGGCGGCCATCTGTACATCGCTGGCGAAGAGGGCGACCTGTACATCGTCCCCGCCGGCAGGACGTTCCGGGGAGCCGCGAGGTACGCGTTCAACGAGACGATTTTTGCGACGCCCGCCCTCGACGGCAACCTGCTGATCGTCCGCACGCGCGGACGCGTGATCGCGATCGGCGGCGTGTAAGCTGCATCAGCCGACCTGATCCGCCACGTCCAGCCATGCCGCCGCTTCTGCAGGCGTGAGGACGCGGACAGGGCAGCGAGGGAAGTCCTTGGGATTCCTCGTGATCACAGCTTGGCACCGCGCCCGGCGCGCGGCCGCTGCAGTCACCGCGTCCTCGAAGTCGGGCCAATGCATTCGCGCCGCTTCGTCGAGGACGTGTTCATCCACGGGCGCGACGCCAAAGACGGAAAGGAGGGCTTCCGTCGTGCTCTCTGCCATCGCGGCGCCAGCCACCTTCGCGTTCAGGTAATGAATCGTTGTCACGGCATGCGCCGCCAGCAGGCCCTCGGCGCGTCCGCTCTCAACCGCGGACCACACGGCCGATGCAGCGTCAGCGTGCGGTTTTCGATGTAGCAGGACGTCAAGGATCAGGTTGACGTCGATGAGGACGCGCTTCACAGGTACTTGCGCTCCAGGTGCCGGCGGTAGTCGCGGACTGATCCGCGCTTCAGCGAGCCCCGGAGCCTCGTGAGGACGGGCGGCACGTCTCGTGCGCCGCGGCCCGGCGAGGCCATCAAATCCAGCAGCGTCTCCACGAGCTTGGAGACCGAGGTGCCCCGCGCCTCGGCGTATCGCTTGGCCCGTTCGACGACAGCGCTGTCGACGCTGAGCGTGAGTTTGTTCATACGTATGATCATAGACTAATCATACGTATCGATCCAGATGGGCCGGCCGGTCAGTCGATTATGACCTCGAAGAACACGCCGCCGGCGGCCCTCCAGGTCGCTGAGCTGGTCGTCTTTAGATAGCGCGACAGCACCGCGGGCAACTGGCGGAACGGCGCCGTGGTCGGCCCGCTCACCAGCGGGCTCTCGAGCAGCGTCATCCAGGGAAACTTGCTCATGTCGCTGTAGCCGAACGAAATGAGCGCGGCCGGGAACCGGGCGCGGCTCTGCTTGAAGCCGGCGTCGGCCGCGAGCGATCCGGGCGCGACGCCGGTGGCCGCCGCGCGCGCGACCGCCTGGCGGACGAGGTCCGCGCTCGGCCCGACGATCAGCAGTTGCGGCGTGAACGCCATGTGCAGCGGGCTGCCGGGAATCGGGAGCGTCAAGTACGTCACGTTGCCTTCGACGGTGTCGCTGGAGATGTTCGATCCCCCCGTCTTGCGCAGGAGCGCGAGCAGGGCCTCGGGCTTGCGCAGCCGCACCGCGTACATCACCTTGGTGAAGTCAGTCGCCGCGAGGTCGGACGGCGTGATGTTCGCGAGTTCCTCGATCATGCCGAGCAAGTCGCCGATCGGCATCTGCGTTTCCGACGCGACCATCCCTTCGGCCATCTCGACGCTCGCGAACTGCTCGGGCGTGAGCGCGCCCTTCAACGCGTTGCGGATCGTCTGGTAGAAGGCCCCGAGGTTCATGCGGGCCGCGCTGTACGAGAATCCTGACGGCGCGACCGGCAGGGTCGCGAACGTCGTCACGTTGTCGCCGAAGTAGTCGAAGAGGCTGCCGGGCGAGGTGTCGCCGAGAATCGCCGTCCGCACCTGCGTGCCCGCGCCGGAGAGCCCGATCGACCCGACGAAGCCCTGCATGCGCTCGAGGTGCAGGCCGCGGAGCACCGCGGCGATGTCGAAGCCGCCGACGGGGGGCGCCTTCATGGTCGTCACGTCAGGAATCTTGAGGAGGAACTCCGCGATCGCGTTGTCCGCGCTGAACTTTCGCGCGCCCTGGTAAAGCGCCGACTGTGTGAAGCCGCCAGACGGAGCTGTCCCGGCCTGCAGGCGCGAGATGAGATCCTCCATGAGCGATTGCCGTCCGGCTTCGATGCGCCACGACCCGACCTCGGCCCTGAAGGAGATGCTCTCGGGCGATTCCCTGCGCGTCGCGCTTGCGCCTGGGAGCTTCACCGTGCTGACCACCGGCGCGTCTTTCGCGCGCGTGTCGAACATCGCGTCGAGGCGCTGCCACTGCGCCTGTTTGCCGGTGGTGTCCCAGATAAGGAAGAAGTCGGACTCCTTGGACTTCGCACCGGAGCTCGTCACCGAATCGAACGCCTTGGCGAGGTCCGGCGTGCCGGCCGCGCCGGCCATGCCCGGGTTGGCGAGCACGTCGAAGATCACGTCCAGATCCGCCTGCGTGAGCGGCGGCGTCTTGCTCGCCTTGTCCGCGTCGCCGGCGAACGACTCCGCAATGGACTTCCGCGCGGACAGGAATTCAGGATCGTTCCAGAGGCGCAGGAGGTTGTTGGTGGCCACGCCCTTTGCGACGGCGGCCTGGCCGTGCCAAATGGCGACCGCGTACGTGTTGGCCGGCAGGCGATCGACGGGGAGGCCCCGCTGGGCCCCGCCGCCCGTCGACGTCTGGGACGACTGGGCCAACAGAGCGATGACGAACGCGCAGGTCAAACCAAACGGACGCACCACGGCAACCTCCGGGGGAAAGGGACGGATCCTTCTGAATATCGGCCTATGGTGGCCCCTGTGTTAGCCTGCGGTCGTGACGCGTGGGCGACGCGGCCCGTGGTCAGGGCGATTGTCGCGGCGGTGAAGTAGGGCGCCTCCCGAGACGTTGGTCGGCCAGCGGATCGACCACCGCCATGCCCATATTTGTGGGTCCGGTCGGCCTATCGTGCTCGCCGCTGCTCGTTGATGCCGATGATCAGAGTCCGGGCCGGCTCGAAGCGCGCCGGCGCGCGTCCGGCCCAGAGCGCGTACGCTGGCAGGAACCGCCGCACGTAGTCTTCGATGGCTTCGCGGCTCAGGCCGGGATTGCCCTCGGCCTTCATGTTCTCCTCGGCCTCGACGCGCCACTTCAGGACGAACGACGGATCGGAGGCGCGCAGTACGACGAAGGCGTCGAGCAGGCGATGCCAGCGGTCGTAGTCGGCGAGCGCGCGGTTGGGGAACGCGAGCCTGGCGTCCGTGAGGCGATCTTCAGGCACCGGCTCGAACCCCAGCATCCAGCCTTCCACGATGACGAGGTCGAGCGGGCCCTTGACGTCGATCCACGCCGACTCCGGCGCGCGGTCGCCGCGGCCACCGTGCTGCGACTTGTCGTAGACCGGGACGCGAACCGAACCGGCCGCGCCGATGACGCGGAGCGCCGTGAGCGCAGCTTCGCCCATCTCGATGTCGTGCGTGCCCGGGTAGCCGCGATGCTCGAGGTACGGGTCGCCGGGGTGAGCGGCCGCGAGGCGGAGTTGCTCCTCGCGCGTGAGATAGAAGTCGTCGATCGAGACGCTGACACCGCGCAAACCAAGAGGCGGCAGCAACGACAGCACGTGCTTCGCGAGTGTCGTCTTACCCGCGCCCTGGGGTCCCTGCAGGCCGACGACAAACGGGCGCGACGCCGCCGTGCGAACGCCGTCGAGACAGAACGACAAGACCGCCGCAGCGGTCGGTTGATCAGGGCGTCGGCTCACCACCCGAGCCGCCCTACGACCCGCCGCGTCGCGTCCCCACCCCCGCGAAAGTGCCCGTGTCGTCAGGTCCGCTGAGGACCAACTCCCCCTTGACGTCCCCTGCCTTCACCGGCGTCGCCGCCGGCACGGCGCCGTCGCACTTCTCCGTCGTGGACGTCATGGCGAGCACGTCGGTGAACGCGCAGACGTAGCGGCGCAGCCGATCCATCGCCAGGCGCGGCTCGGTGATGCCGTGTCCCTGCCTCGGATACCGCACGTACGTCACGTCCTTGCCGAGGTCCTTCAGCGCCTTGTAGAACTCGTCGGCCTGCGTCGGCGGTACGCGCGCGTCGTTCGTGCCGTGCATGATCAGGATCTTCGCCTTGACGTTCTTCGCATACTGGATCGGCGAGAGCTTTCGATAGATCTCCTGGTTGTCCCACGGCGTGCCGAAGAACCAGCCAAGATAGGCCGGGATGTCGGTCGTCGAGTACATCGAGTAAAGATTCGTCAGCCCCGCGCCCGGCGAGATGAGCTTGAAGCGATCGGTCTGGGTTGACATCCAGAACGTCATGTAGCCGCCGTAGCTCCAGCCCCACGCAACCATCCGGTTGGGATCGGCCCACCCTTGCGCGATGAGGTAGTCGACGCCCGTCATGATGTCGTTGTAGTCGCCGATGCCCCAGTTGTTCCGGTTGGCATTCAGGTGCTTCTGGCCGTAGTTCGAACTGCCGCGGAAGTTGATCTCGAGCACCATGAACCCATTGGCGGCGAACATCTGGTTGGCGCCGCTGAACGACTCAATCGACGCGCCGCTCGGGCCGCCGTGCGGGTTGACGATGAGCGGATAGCGCGTGCCGGCGCGATAGCCGACCGGGCGCGTCAGCACGCCCTCGATCGTCCCGCCTTCGCTGTTGGTCCACTTCACCGTCTCGACGGCGCCGAGCTGCATGTTCTCGGCCGCGATCCAGGGGTTCGCGTTCGTCAGACGCACGGGCGTCGCGTAGCTCATGCCCTGGCGCCGCGCCGCCCAGAGATCGCCGGGCCGGCCGCCGTCGCTGTGCGAGAACACCCACGTGTTGTTGTCCTTCGCGAGCTGCCACGCGCCGTTCGCCCCGCCCATTGGCGCGCTCGTCGTCGTGAGCTCGCCCGACGCGATGTCCACGCCGAAGAGGGCAATCTTGGTGCCCTGGCCGCTCGACCAGTAGACGATCTTGCCGTCACGCGACCAGATCGGGCCGCCGAAGCCCAAGTCGAAGTTCTGCAGCAGCACCTTCGGCGCGCCGCCGGCGGCGGGGAAGAGGTAGAGCTTGTCGTACCACTGCGTGTTGCCCGCCTGCGTCTTGGAGGCCATCGCCAGCGTCCGGCCGTCGGGCGACCAGCGCGGGCTCGTGTCGGGTCCGGCGTTCTCGTAGAACTTGCGCGGCTTGCCCTCGAGGTCGGTCATCCACACGTCGCTCAACGCCGCGTCATCGACCTTGGTGTTCGGCCGCGTGACGAACGCAATGCGCGTCGAGTCCGGCGACCACTGCGGGTCGCTCGCGACGAACGGACCCTCGGTCAGCCGCTTCTCCTTGCTCGAGTCGAGGTCCAGGGACCAGAGGTGCGTCCAGCGGAAAGTCGAATCGACGACGTCGGCGTCGTCGCGCTCGCGGCGGCGGCGCCGGTCCTCGGCGGTCAGGGGATCGGCTGCCGTGAACAGGAGCTTCTTGCCGTCCGGGGAGATCGAGAAGTCTGAGATGCCGGCTTCGTGTTTGGTCGCGGCCCAGGCCTCGCCGCCGTCGGTGTACATGAAGAAGACCTGGCTGCCAGGGCCTTCGGCGTCGGCG
>JANOGJ010000635.1:0-5744 GCA_031405995.1 Acidobacteriota bacterium | reverse complement strand
ATCCGCAAGATCCTCAGCCACCTTGGACTTTGGGCGCCGCAACAAACACCGAGAACGCAAATCGGGCCGCCTGCCAATCATCCGCCGGACCGATCCACGCCCGTTCTGACCTACCACCCCGTTCCCGACATCGCCTGAGTCCGCTACGCGAGGGGCGATCTCGTCTCGTCCGAGCACTGCATTGCCCGACGGGGGTCAATCCGATAGATTGCCATGTGGATTTTTACCAATAGCGGCCCGCGACGCGACATAAGCGCCATTGTGCGCCGTCACACCGGGGCAGGGGAGCGGGAGAATGGGCAATTCGTGCGGCGCCGTGCGGCCAAGCGCGGATAGACTTTCCTATCCGTCAGCGGAGGGACGCATGCTCAGAAGATTCGCGATGCTCGCGCTCGCCCTCGTGGCCTCCATTTCCTCCGTTGCGTGCGAGCGGCCGAGCTGGCACTTCAGCGTCGTCGCCCGCGTCCCCGTCGACCTCGTGAACAAGTACCAGGGAACGGTCGACACTGAGTTCTTCGTCCGGCAGCAGCTCTCGACGATCAACAACCGCTACCAGTCGTCGGGGGCGTTCCGCGGCGACATCGTGTTCGACCTCGCCGCGTTCGAGATCATCAGCGACACACCGGAGCACGCGGTCGAGCGCTCGCATCCGGGCTATGACTTCGCGCTCGTCTACCAGGAGACGGAGCACCCGGCGGGCGGGTGGCGCGGCGATCACCAGGCGATTCTCCACTCGTGGTGCACCGAGGCGGCGAAGGCGAACTGCACCGGCAGCACCTTCGGCGTCTTCTCAAGCACGCCGACGCAGGGGCTCGTCCACGAGTTCGGTCACGCGCGCGGCGGGGTCGATCTCTACGCCCTCGAGGTCCAGGCCGCGAAAAACCCCTTCACGCACACCGCCTGGTCCGCGCCGGTGAGCGTGATGAACAACCCCTTCGGCGTGACGACGTGGGATCCCTACAACGTGTCGATCATTGACAAGTCCGCCGGGACGATCTACTCGGGCGCGCCCGTCGTCAACGCCGCGTTCCCCTCGAGCATCACGGTGAAGGTGCTGGGCCGCGGAGACGTGGCGGTGAACGACGTAAAGATCGACGTCTTCCCCGTCCCCTGGTTCACCGGCGAGGTCAAGGACACCGCGGTCCTCTCGGGATCTTCATCGAGCGGCAGCAACACCTGGACGATGCCCTCGAACCCGTTCAAGCCCGGAGCGAGCGGCAAACCCTGGAACCTCGCCTACCCGAACTTCCTCGTCCGCGCGCGCGGAGGCTTCGGCAACGTCTACGTCGGCTACGCCTGGCTCCCGCTGACGGACGTGGGCAACCACGCGTTCGCGACGGGCAACGCGCCCTTCACGCTCACGATCTACGCCGCTCCGACCGGCTTCTGATCACCTTGAGCGCGAGAGACGCGCTTGGCGGCGTTAACTTCGGCTCTCGCTGTGCAGAAGTGTCAGCCGCGCGGCTGAAAGAGGGCCAATGCACGCCGAGCCCGTCACCTCAGCCGCACGCCAGCCGCCTTCTCTCAGCACTCACCGCTCTGACACAGTGGACGCCTCCCGAGGGCGCGCCCTGGCCCGAGCGCACGCTGGAAGGATTGGCGGAGCTGAAGCAGGCGGCGGCCATCATGAGTTAAGGCCGAATCACCAGAGTGAATTGGCCGGCTTGCGGTGCCTGGTACGGAGGCTGTTCCGACGACATGCCTTCGACGACGATGAAGTACTTCTGACCAGCCGTCGCCGCGAACGTTGCCCGGAATGTGTCGTCCGGCGTCGACCACATTCCGCCCGCCACGAGCTGAAGTCCTGCCTGTGAAAGAGGTATTGGGGTCGGCGAATTCACGGTGGACTTCAGGACATTGACGCAACTGTTGCCCATCAGTCCGATTTGTGCGGTGACGGTCTGCGTCACGGTCGCCTGCCATACGTACCACACGGACGCTCCGCCATCGTTGCCGCAGTGATCCGTTTCGCCGGCCTCCTTGGTTGCGCCGATGTTCTGTCCCGTCACCGGAGTATTGAACACGATCGGACTTGCGCTGCTGAACATGTCGTTCGCCGGAGGGCCGTTGACAATGAGGCGGGTTGTTCCGCGCTGTAAGAGAGTGCTGATGGGTTGTCCGTCCACAGCGATGCGATACGTCGTGCCGCTCGTGACGTTGAAGGTCACCATGGTCGGCATGGGCATGGGTGTGGGGGGAATGGCCGGCGCCTGCGCTGCAACCTGCGTGAGCGCGCCGATGCTGCTCCCTGTGTAGACCGCAATCACATGATCGAAGTTGGTGCCGGCAGTCGAGATCTTGGCGGTGCCAGTGTAGGACGGCGTCCACCGGAACCACAGCGATGCGCCGCCCACCAGGCCGGCATGATTCGGTTCGCCGGTCTCTTTGGTCGCTACGAAGTTCGAGCCTTCGGCAAATGCGACTGCGCCGGTGATCACTTTGGCGTCGGCAAAGTTATCGGGCGTCGGAGCGGCGGCCGCAACCAGGGCGCCCAGGACATCGAGACGCTTGCGGGTCACGCCATTCCGCGAATCGGTGACGTTCGGTCCATTCGAGGTCAGCAGCGTTTCGATCTGCGGCGCCGAAAGTCCTGAGCGAAACGATGCCACCGACGCGGCGCCACCAGAGACGAATGCCGCGGCAAGCGATGTGCCGGCGACCGTGCTTCCGAGAACCGAAATGTCCGCGCCCGGGGCCAGCATCGACAGATTGGGACCGGTCTGAGACAGGCACGGCACCGTGTCGGGCGCGGCCGCCGCATCGGTGCAACTGCTGAAGGCGGTCGCCGCGCTGGACGAGTCGTAGACGGCCCCGACACTCAGGGCGCCTGGGATGCATGCCGGACGATCGATGCCGTTCGTGAAAGTGGTGCCGCTTTGAGCCGAGTTGCCCGAGCCAACCACGGGCAGCACGCCCACCGTCCGCAAGGTCACAAACACCGAGACATAGGGATCGCGATTACTGCAAAAGGCGGTCGCGTGGCCTTGATCGTGCCCGAAGCTCATGTTGACGGCGCGAATGTTGAACGCGACGCGTCGATCGAGCACGCGACCCAGCGCCGTAATGGCGTCGGAATCCTTGATGCCGCTCAAGGTGCGTCCGGCGTCGAATACGACCAGCGAGACGGCTGGCGCCACCGACAGAATCGTTGCCGCCATCTGGCTGCCATGCCCCACGTTGTCCAGCGCGCCGTCGTCAGGACCGATATCTTCAGACACGACCACGCGGCAGGTCGCCGTTGCGGTCGCCGGACAGGTGCCGAACACCACATCCGCCGTATCGACCCCGGAATCGATCAGCGCGACGCCGACACCGGCGCCGACGACGCGAGCCATTCGCGCGCGATCGCCTCGCACGAGCGGCAATGATTCGCCGATCAGGTATTGATTCAACATGTCTGGAACGATCGAGAGGATCAGCCGGTCGTTCAAGAGCTCGAGCAGCAGTTTCGAGGTAGTCACGTCGAGCAGCAGCAACGGGAACTGGGCGAATCGATTGACCGGCTCGAGTCCGGAATGACGCTGGACGACCTGGTCCTTCAGGGGGTCCAGTTGTTGCTGGATTTCGCTCAACCAGCGCTCCTGCTCGGTCGCGAGTCGGCGCTGAGGGTCGGGAGCGAACGGCGGCAGCGTGAAGCGAAGCGCGGCGATCACGCGCACGCGGCCGCTCTTGTTGAGTTCCGCCACGACTCCCGGATCGAGTGCCCCGGCGGCGACCGCCGCTTCCAGATTCTGAAACGGTGCCTGCGAGCCCTCTTGGCGTTTCCAGTACACGAGCAGGAGGAGCAGCAGGATTGCGACGACAATGGCGCCCAAAGCCATGCGAGTCCGGTGAGCCATTGGCGGATCGTACAGTGAAAGGTCACATGGCAGGGAGGATAGGCCGTATTAGCGGCCGATCGGGGCCGCTTGGCGCGACCGGCCCGGCGGGCGGCCCCACCGCGAACCCTCCACCCGCCCGATCCGCACCGCTGAAAGGTGGGCCAATGCACGCCGGGCCCGTCACCTCAGCCGCACGGCAGCCGCCTTCTCTCATCGCTCACCGCTCTGACACAGCAGCAGTACAACTACGCGACGTTCAGTTTCCCATTTCCCATTTGAAGGCTGCCGCTTGATTCCGAGGTTTCTTTGCGAACGCGGAGAAGACACACATAAAGAATCTATCCTTAGGCACGGTTCCTGGATGGCTCGCGGCGTACCGGGCGTACGAGGCTAGGGCGTTCTTACTTTCCTGTAGCGGCCCATGCAGCCACTTCCGGCCCATATGCCCGCGATCACTGGCGGTTTGGCTCTACGAGGAAGTGAGAACGGCTCTAGAATTCGTCCGTGTCTTTCGTCGCCATTCTCGGCGCCGGCCCGATTGGGGCTGCCATCGCGCACCGGATCGCCGAGCGCGCGCGCGTCCGCGACGTCAGGCTGATTGACGACAAAGCCGACATCGCCTCGGGCAAGGCGCTCGACATTCGTCAGTCCGGGCCGATCGGCCGATTCGACACGGCCGTCTCGGGCACCGGCGACATGCTGGCGGCGGTTGGCGCGGACGTGATCGTGGTCGCCGATGCCGTAGCCGACGGCGAGTGGCAGGGCGAGCGCGGCCTCGCGCTCGTGGGCCAATTGGTGCGCGCCGGGTCGACCGCGCCGTTCGTGTTCGCGGGCGCCGCGCAGACGTGGCTGATGGAGGCCGCTGCCCGTGAGCTCCACGTGCCGGCGGACCGGCTCATCGGCACCGCGCCGTCGGCGGTCGCGTCGGCGATCGCGGCGCTGGCTTCTGTCGAGGCCGGCCACACCGGCGTCAACGTCTCCGTCGTCGGCCGGCCGCCCGCGCTCGTCATCGGCTGGTCGTCGGCCACGGTCGCGGGGTCCGCGTTGTCGGAGTTCGTGCCGGCGCACCGGCTGCTCGCGATGTCGCAGGCGCTGCCCCGCCTCTGGCCGCCCGGTCCGCAGTCGATCGCGGCGCCGACAGCGGAGGTCGTCGAGGCGCTCATCGGCGGGTCTCGCCGGCTGCATCACGCGATGACAGTGCTCGACGGCGAGTTCGACGCGCGCGGCGTCGCGGCCATGCTGCCGCTCGAACTCGGACGCGGGCGCGTGCTCGCGCGCGTGATGCCGTCGCTCAGTCCGCGCGAGCGAACAGAGTTCATGAGCGGCCTCGGTCGCCGTCCATAGTCGGTTGTTCCAACAATCCAGGAGGATCCCGTGCTGAGTCGAGTCTCCGCTGCCGTGGTCGGTTTCGTCGTTGGTGTCACGTGTGTGGCGACCACGACGGCCCAGTCGTCACGCCGCTACGTCAATCCGCGAAGCGCGGCCAATCCTGCTAATGCCGCCCAGCCGCCGTTCAGCGGCGCGGTGGTCGTGGGCGACACCGCTTACCTGTCCGGCGTGCTTGGCTCGGGCGATACCGCCGACCTGGCCGCGACCGCCGGCTTGAACAGCCTGCAAGCCACTCTCAAGGCAGCGGGTATGACAATGGACGATTTAGTGACGGTACAGGTGTTCTGTCCCGACGTCGCCAACTACGACGCCTTCAACAAGGTGTATCGCACGTACTTCAAGCAGGAGTTCCCCGCGCGGGCGTTTATTGGTTCCGGCCCGCTTCTGCAAGGCGCCAAGTTCGAGATTCAGGGGATGGCGGTGAAGAGATAGACATAGACAATGTCCCGGGTCCCGAGTCCCGGGACTAGAATACGTAAGTGTTCACCCTTCACCGCCTCGCTGTGTTCGTGTTCGCCGTATTCGCCATCGCGC
>JANOGJ010000599.1:0-5681 GCA_031405995.1 Acidobacteriota bacterium | reverse complement strand
TTTCCGATCGTCCTCTCCGTGGGACTCGGCGTCGCGTTCCGCAATCGTCCGGCGGAGATCCTGATCGTGGCGACGCCGACTCCGGCGATCGCGCAGTCGCTGCGGACCGAGCCGGGCCTCTCGGTCGACGACCTCGGCGCGGACGCCGCGCGAGAGGCGCTTCGCATCGGCAAGGCCGTGCTCGTCGCCGAGCCTGGACCTGACGGCGCCATCGTGTTCCGGTACGACGACACCAGCCCGCAGGGCCGCACGGCGCGGATGCTGGCGGATCGCGCGATTCAGCGGGCGGCCGGGCGCGTGGATCCAGTGGCGGTGCAGGACGCATTGCTCCAGGAAGCCGGGTCGCGGTACATCGACTTCGTCGTGCCGGGCCTCGTGGGCCTCGGCATCATGAGTAGCGCCGTCTGGGGCCTGGGCTTTTCGATTGTCGACTCACGCCGGCGCAAGCTCATTAAGCGGCTGGTCGCGACGCCGATGTCGCGCACGCACTACCTGCTCTCGCACCTGCTGTGGCGGCTGATGATCCTGGTGGTGGAAGTGGCGGTGCCGATCGGGTTCGGCGCCATCGCGTTCGGCGTGCCGATCCGCGGCAGCTTCTTCGACCTCGCCGTCCTGTGCATCTTCGCGTCGCTCACGTTCAGCGCGCTGGGCCTGCTGATTGCCAGCCGCGCGAAGACGATCGAGGGCGTCTCGGGCCTGATGAACCTCACGCAGGTGCCGATGTGGATCCTTTCTGGCGTGTTCTTCTCGGCTCAGCGCTTCCCCGATCTCATCCAGCCGTTCATCCAGGCGTTGCCGCTGACGGCCGTCATCGACGCGCTCCGCGCTCACATGCTCCAGGGCGCGGGACTGACGGATCTCTGGCCGCAGCTCGGCGTGCTCGGCGCGTGGCTGGTCGTCTGCTTCGTGCTGGCGCTGAAACTCTTCCGCTGGCGGTAGGTTTGACAGCCTGGCGGGACCGGCCTACCCTTCTCACCTCGTTCATTTCCCTGAGGAGACCACCCATGACCACTGGAACAGTCAAAGCGTGTGTCGTCGCAACCGTCGTCGCGGTTGCCGGCACGATCGGCGTCGCCCAGACGGCCGACCCGGCGATCGGCACCTGGAAGCTCAACGTCGCCAAGTCGACCTACAGCCCCGGCCCAGCACCGAAGAGCGGGACCGTGGTCTTCAGCGCCGCGGGCACGGGCCTCAAGCTCGTTGTCAGCGGCGTGGCGGGCACCGGCGAAAAGATGGACTGGGGCTACAACGCGACCTATGACGGCAAGGACTACCCCATCACGGGCAACAACCCGGACGCTGACACCATCAACGGGAAGGTCGTCGACGCCAGGACGGTCGTGACGGTGAACAAGAAGGCCGGCAAGGTCACGACGACGAACCGGCGTGTGGTGTCGGCCGACGGCAAGACCATGACCGTGACGACCACCGGCACGAACGGCGCCGGCGCGAAGGTCAACAACGTGCAGGTCTTCGAGAAGGGCTAGGAGGGCGTATGGTTTCGCGGCGCGATTTCCTGGCAGGTTCGGCGGTCGCCGTGGTCGGTGGCGCGGTGGCGCCCCGGTGGGCGCGCGCGTGGCAGCAGCAGCCCGCGCCGGTCATGCCGGTGTTCACCGACATCCGGCGCAACATCGGCTTCTTCACTGGACGCGGCGGCACCATCGGCTATCTCGTCGACGCGAAGGGCGTCGCGGTCGTGGACAGCCAGTTTCGCGACGCCGCGAAGCTCTGCCTCGACGGCCTGAACGAGCGGTCGAAGAACCGGCCGGTTGATCGACTGGTGAACACGCACCATCACGGCGACCACACGGACGGCAACGTCGTGTTCAAGGGCGTCGCGAAGAAAGTCGTGGCGCACGCCAGGGCCGCCGAACTGATGCGCAATCCGCCGCCCCAGGGCCCGCCAACCACCGAACAGCTGTACCCGGACACGACGTTCACCGACGTCTGGCGCGAGCAGGTCGGCGACGAATGGATGCGCGCGAAGTTCTACGGCCCGGCGCACACGAGCGGCGACGCGGTCATCACCTTCGAGCGCGCTAACGTCGCGCACATGGGCGACCTGATGTTCAACCAGCGCCACGCGATCGTCGACCGCGCGGCGGGCGCGAGCATGCGGGGCTGGATCAGCGTCCTCGAGAAGACGGTGGCGGATCACTCGAACGACACGGTCTACATCTTCGGGCACGCCGGCGCGAACCTGCCGGTGACCGGCGGCCGGGCGGTGTTGATGCAGCTTCGGGACTACCTGACGGCGGTGCTCGCGTTCGTCGGCGATCAGATCAAGGCCGGCAAGTCGAGGGAGGAGATCCTCGCCATGCGGGATCCGCTGAAGGGCTTCGAGACGTTTGGACGCTTCGGGAATGCCAACCCGCGAGATCCCTTGACCGTCGCCTACGAAGAACTAACCGTCAAGGGCTGAAGGAGCCTCCAACACGAAGGGCACGAAGAAACGGAAGAAATAGTCAGGGAAAGACACTGGACCGATTAACCATGTCAGGCCACGAAGGGGGCGCCCCGGAGCCCTCCTTCGTGGCCTTCGCGTTTCAAGGTGTCAAGGCCTGAGATGCTGAGCGACCAACTTGTCGTGTTCGTGGTTTCGCTCGTCGTGGCACTTGGCGCAGCGATTCATGCCGGGTACAGATCCAGTTGTCCACCCTCAGGGTCCTACTGGGCAAGAACCGTCGCCGGCGCCGTGGGCGTCGCGCTCGGGGTGTTTGTAGCCATGTTTGTGGGAAGCGGCTACGGTTGGGGATGGCCAGAGCTCACGGCCGGTGACGAGCGAGCCATTCGATTCAAGGCGGGTTTGGCCGTCGGACTGCTCTTCGCCGCGTTCGCCTGGCTTCTGTCACGTCGGCTTTCGGGTGGGCTGCTGCCTCTGTTCTGGTTAATGTCGGAGTAGCCGTGACGCTGCCCAGCTATGGGCTTCTGAGACTCCGGGAATTCGCAGCGGGAAACTACCTCGTCTTGTTTCTCTGGCTTTCTCGAGCCAAGAGCCTTCAGCACGAAGGGGCAACCTGAGGCTCTTCTTCGTGGCCAGGCTTGGTTAATCGTCCCCTGTCTTTCCCCTAAGGTCCCTTCGCGCTCTTCGTGTTGAAGGCTTTTCGAGACTGAGGCACTGCAGTTTCTGCAATGTCTGATCAGGTTGGAACCGCTTGTCGGCCCTCGCTGCCTGGCGCGGTGCTTGCAGTGGCGGACGGCCAATGCTGGCGCGTCCCAGTCCGCTCGTCCACCAAGTCATCGGCTGCGCGATCCGAGTGCACCGACGCCTGGGGCCGGGGCTCCTTGAGTCAGCCTATGAAGCCTGCCTGGTGCAAGAGCTCTCACAGAACAAAGTGGCATTCGCGCAACGGGTTCCTGTGCCCATCGCCTACGACGGCGCACAGGTCGACTGCAGCTATCGCGCGGACCTGGTGATCGAAGGCGTCCTGCTCCTGGAACTCAAGAGCGTTGAACGGGTACTGCCGATCCATCTGGCTCAGGTTCTGACCTACCTGAAGCTCCTCGACTTGCGACAGGGCCTGCTGATCAACTTCAATGTCACACGCTTGGTCGACGGTATTCGGAACGTGCTTCGTTGAGCGGGAGCTAACAGCCTTCAACACGAAGAACACGAAGGATCAGCACAAAATAGATTGGGAAAGACGCTGGACCGCGATGACAGGCCACGAAGCAACGCGGCAACCCGGGGAACCTTGAACACCGGCCTCGGGGTCCCCCTTCGTGGCCTTCCTTTGTTGATCGTCCCAAGTGTCTTCCCTAGTTAGCCCTTCGTGCTCTTCGTGTTGAGCGCTATTGGACGGAATCGGCCACTCCAGGGTTGTGGGGAACCGGGCCGCGCGGCGAAGCGTCCTAAGCGGCATGACGTTCCGCACCGGACTCCTCGGATTCGCCATCACCCTCACGCTCCTCGCACCGCCCGCCGGCGCGCAGGTCGATCAATCCTGGCTGCGCATGTGGACCGAGGCGCAGACGCACAAGCCGGCGCAGCTGACCTCACCCGGCCGCATCGGGCCCGAGGGCGAGCCGGGCACGCCGCTCGCGATCCACGGCCGCGTCCTCGCGCCAGACGGAAAGACGCCGGCGGCCCGTGTCGTCGTCTTCGCCTACCAGACCGGCGCAGACGGTTTGTATTCGTCACCGGAGAAGCCCGGCCGACCGTGGCGCCTGCAGGGGTGGGCGGTGACGGACACCGACGGCCGTTTCGAATTCCGCACCATCAGACCCGCCCCCTACCCCGGCCGGAGCATTCCGGCGCACGTCCACCTTTCGATGGAGACGGCCTCCTACGGCCGCCAATGGGCCGAGGAACTCCGCTTCGACGACGACCGCTTCGTGACCGCCGCCGAGCGAAAAGCGTCTGCCGCGCTCGGCGCCTTCGCGAATGTCCGAACGGCGACGACGCGTGATGGCGTCCAGCATGTCGACTTCACGATTCGCCTCAAGACGCGCGGGGATTTCTGATCAAGAGCCTTCAACACGAAGAGCACGAAGGAGACGAGGGGGAAGACGGGGAACGATCAACGAAGACAGGCCACGAAGAAAGGCGCGGGTGCGATGCTCAGTGTGCCTCCCCTTCGTGGCCTTGCATCGTGAATCGTCCGAGCGCCTTTGCCCTTCCCCCCAAAGTCCTCCTTCGTGTCCTTCGTGTTGAAGGCTCTTCTCACCGCCGGATGTTGAACCCCGTCATGATGCTGACGCGAACGCCCGACTTGGAGCTCGCGACGGCGAAGTTCAGCGGGACGTTCAGCGGGCCGGATCGGATCGTCACGCCGCCGGCGACGACCAGCCCGACGCCCACGGGCGTGATGTTGGGTCCAATCCCGAACTCCGTGCCGATCGGCGTACGGACACCCACGAGCCAGTTGAGCGACGGCAGGGCGACGCCCTGCTCGAGGCCCGAGAGGAGCGGGATGAACTCGGTCAGCGCCGTGAGTCCGTCGCCGTTGCTGTAGAGCCGCTTTTCAAACTGCCACCCGAACTGCGAGATGAGCGGCCGCACGGTGATGTTCCGCTCGTTCTTGAGCGCGTCGACGTTGCCCTGACTGAGGACCGTGAGACCGAAGCGCGGACCGGACAGGTTGATTTCCTTCGTCACGCGCGGCGGCAGTTGTGAGTACGTCGGCGTCTGCGCCCACGCCGGCGCGGAAATCGCCATCGTCAGTAACGCGGCTGTAGAGACTCGCCATGCCTTCATGTGTCACCTCGTCTGCAGGATACGGAGACGAGGCAGGCGGAGTCCTGCCTCCGGTGTGACAAAAGACTGAAAGAGTTGTGAGCGGGCCGCGGCCCGGCCGGCCGGGGGCTAGCGCGCGGGCCGAATCAGGCGCGCCCCGGTAATCGCGTCGCCCAGCTCGAGCCGATCGACGACGTCCATGCCGCGGACGACGCGGCCGAGGGCGGTGAAGTCGCCCTCGTTGTGCGGCTGCGGCGTGTTGCCGAGGGTGTAACCGGCGCGGCCCGTGTCGAGGCCCGCCGAGGCCCAGCTGAGATTGCCGCGCGTGAGGCCCAGGCGGCTCACTTCATCCCGGAGCGTGATGGCGCCGGCAATCGGGCGCACCTCGACTCGTGAATTGCGCATGACGGTCTCCTCTCCGGTTCGGCTTTGACCCCATGATGGGACGGGATGGGGCCGCCAGCAACCGAGGAAATGAGAAAAGCGGAAGGGACTAGTCCCTTCC
>JANOGJ010000537.1:0-3831 GCA_031405995.1 Acidobacteriota bacterium | reverse complement strand
CGGCGGGTGGCGCAAGGGACAGGACCCGGAACCGGCCGGCATCCGGCGCAAGCGCGAGAGCTTCAAGCTCGCGATGGACGCCGGTGTGATCATCGCGTCGGGCTCGGACGTCGGCGTCTTTCCGCATGGCGAGAACGCGCGCGAGCTGGAGTTGATGGTCGCGTACGGCATGACGCCCATCGCGGCCCTCCGATCCGCCACTTCGATCGATGCGAAGGTCCTCGGTCTCGAGGCGCAAGTCGGCCGCGTGACCGCCGGGCTGTTCGCCGACCTCGTTGCGGTGGATGGCGATCCGTCGAAGGACATCGCCGCGTTGCGCAAGGTCACGCTTGTCATGAAGGCCGGCGCGGTCGTTCGCCACGTCAGCGGCGTCGTCGGCGGTCAATCAACGTCCGCGCTCGCCCCGGCGCCCGCGCCCGCTGCCGAGTCTGGCGCCTGGCAGCCACAGACGAGCGGCGTCACCGCGCGCCTGCGCGGCGTGAGCGCCGTCACCCAACGCATCGCGTGGGCGAGCGGATCGGGCAACACGATTCTGCGCACCGAGGACGGCGGCACGACCTGGACGCGCGTCGACGGCCCGACGGTCGATCGCCTCGACTTCCGCGACATCCACGCCGTGGACGCGCGAACCGCGTACGTCCTCAGCATCGGCGAGGGGCCGGCCTCCCGAATCTTCAAGACGACGGATGCGGGGCGCACGTGGACGCTGCAGTTTCGCAACGAAGACCCGAAGGCGTTCTTCGACGCGATGGCATTTTCGGACGCGCGGCATGGCGTCGCCGTCAGCGATTCCGTGGACGGCCGGTTTGTCGTGCTCCTGACGTCGAATGGCGGCGCCACCTGGACCACGGTGCCGCCCGAGCGCCTGCCGGCGGCACAGCCCAACGAGGGTTACTTCGCCGCCAGTGGCACGAACGTCACCGTGCGGGGCAATCGCATCTGGATGGGCACTGGTGCCGCGGCGAGGGCCCGCGTGCTGCGCTCGCCCGACCGCGGACTGACCTGGCAGGTCGCGGAGACTCCCGTCCGCGCGGCGTCGTCGTCCGGCATCTACTCCATCGCCTTCCGCGACGATCTCCACGGCGTGGTGGTCGGTGGCGACTACGTTAGGGAAACGGACGCGGTCGAGAACGCCGCCTTCACAAACGATGGCGGCGCGACGTGGACGGCGCCGTCTGGCCGGGCGCTCTCCGGCTTCCGATCGGTCGTCGCGCACGTGCCGGGAACGGATCGCACGTTCATCGCGCTCGGGCCGCGCGGCGGGGACATCTCGCACGACGACGGCCGCACGTGGGCGCCGCTCGAAATGCCTGGCGTGGACACGTTCAGCTTCGCGAGGAACGCCGCGATTGGCTGGGGCGCCGGCGCGCGGGGCACCATCGGCCGGCTGGAGCTTCGCGGAGAATCGTCAGGCCGGAGAGGCCGCGAACAGCTTCTCGGTATCTTTCTGAAATAAAACGATCAGCGCGTAGATCCCGAGCAGCGTGCCGAACGGGATGTGGGTCAGCGCGATCGCCCCCAGGATGATGCCGAGGATGCGCGCCCATGGCCGGAGCTTCAGGAGACCCCAGCCGCAGATCGCGAACGGCAGCGCGAACATCCCGAACATCACGCTCAAGATCGCCCCGGTGAGACCGAGAAACGCGGCGCCGACCGCCGCGCCCTCCTCACCCGACGACCCGAGAAAGCTGGCGGCGATTCCGAGAAGCAGCGGCAGGAAGAACGCGGCGGCGACCAGCGTCACCGCGATGCAGATGAACAACACCGCGATGACCTTGACGTGAGTGGCCATGGCCTACTCCTTCTTCTCGTCGTCCTGCGGTGCGCTCACGGCGACGTCGTCGAAGTCGGTGAGCGTCTCGCTCGTGTCCTTCGGGTCGTCGTAGAGGCCGTCCATCCGTCCTGAAAAGCGTGCTTTGATCGGCCCCTTCGGGCCGCGCTCCTTGTTCTCCCAGCGCTTCTCGCTCGAGGCGCTCTTCTTCTTGGGCGGACCGAAGCGCTGCGGCGTGCCGAGGTCGCCGCGCGGAGGCCCTCCGGGCCGGAACCCGCCCGGGGCTCCGCCCATCGGCCGTGGTCCGCTGAAGCCGCCGGGCGGCCGGAATCCGCCTCCCGCGCCGCCGGCTTCACGCGGGCGCGCCTCGCTCACGGAGAGCGATCGGCCCATGAAGGGCTGCTGATTGAACTTGGAGACCGCCGCCTCCGCCATCGCGCGATCCAGGTACTCGACGAAGGCGAACCCTCGAGGGCGGCCCGTGTCGCGATCGACCGGAATGACGATCTGGGACGGCGCCCCGACGGCGGAAAAATGCGTGCGGAGATCCGCATCCGTCGCCCCGTAGGGCATGTTGCCGACGAACAAACGCACAGCCACTGACTATCCTCGCGGGTTCATGCGGAGCAATTCAGACCAGGAAGGCGCCCCGGTGATCAGGCCGCAGGCCGATAGGGAGGTGACGCTGCAATGGGTCAGGGCCAGTCGGGGCAGGATCGTTCGTTCGCAACGGTGTTCCGGCTCGTTCGCAGGGACGAAGGATGTCCGGAGGATAGCACGGGCCCGCGGATGCTGCAAAGGGGGCGTAGTAACATGCCTCTCTTGACCTGTCCGCGCACCACCCCGCCAGTCCCGCCATGGCAGACCTGACCCCCGACGACGCCCCGCGAGCGGGGGGTGTCCTCACCGTGCGGGGGGCCCGGACGCACAACCTCAAAGGCGTTGATCTGACCCTCCCGCACCGCCGGCTGATCGTCGTGACGGGCGTCAGCGGGTCCGGCAAGTCCTCCCTCGCCTTCGACACCATCTACGCGGAGGGGCAGCGGCGCTACGTCGAGTCGCTGTCGGCCTACGCCCGGCAGTTTCTGGAGCGGATGGAGAAGCCGGACGTCGATTCGATCGACGGGATCGCGCCGGCCATCGCGATTCGCCAGAAGAACAGCATTCGCAACCCGCGCTCAACCGTGGGCACGTCCACCGAAATTCACGACTACCTGCGGCTGCTCTGGGCGCGTGTCGGCCGGACCATCTGCCGCCAGTGCGGCCGCGAGGTCGAGCGCGAGTCCCCGGACGTCGTGGCCGACCGCCTGCTGACGCTCGCCGAGGGCACCCGGCTGCTCGTCGGCTTCGACTACCCGATCGTCACGCTGCAATTGCCGGCCGATCGGCCCGCGAACGGCGACCAGGACGGCGAGGCCGAGAACGGCGCGGGCGACCTGCCGCTCGGCGGGGAGCACGCCGGGCCCGGCGCGGGCGACGCGGTGGCCGAGACGCTGCAGACGCTGCGGCGGCGGGGCTTCGGCCGGCTGATCGTCGCCGGGCGGGCGGTCGCCATTGAAGATGCGCTCGCGAGCCCCAACGGCCTCCGCGAGGCGGCGCACCTCTCGGTGGTCGTCGATCGGCTCAAGGTGGGTCCGGACGTGCGCGCGCGGCTGACCGATTCGCTGGAGACCGCGTTTCGCGAGGGTGAAGGCGCGCTGTTCGCGCTCGAAGTCGACGCCGACGGCGCCGCCGTCACGACGCACCGGTTCAGCGAGCACTTCGAGTGCCGGCCGTGCGGCCTGACCTACGAAGTGCCGCAGCCGCGCTTGTTTTCGTTCAACAACCCGTTTGGCGCGTGTCCGGTGTGCCATGGGTTCGGCAACATCATCGAGCTCGACCTCGCGCTGGTCGTGCCCAATCCGGCGCTGTCGATCGACGACGGCGCGATTGAGCCGTGGACCAAGCCCTACTACCGAAGCTGCCTGGTCCAGCTCAAACGCGCCGCCAGGGACGCGGGCATCCCGGTCGACGTGCCCTGGAGCGCCCTGAACGACGACGAACGCCTGTTCGTCGTCGAC
>JANOGJ010000471.1:0-6556 GCA_031405995.1 Acidobacteriota bacterium | reverse complement strand
CTGGGACCGAACACCGGCGGCATGGGCGCGTTCGCGCTGAGTCCGCTGGTGTCGCAGGAGTTGGCCGACGGCGTGATGTCGCGTATCGTGCAGCCGGTTCTCTCGGGCATGCGCGCGGAAGGCGCGCCGTATCGCGGGTTTCTGTACGTGAGTCTCATGCTCACGCCGGCCGGCCCGAAGGTGATCGAGTTCAACGTCCGGTTCGGCGATCCCGAGGCGCAGGTCGTGTTGCCGCTCGTGGAAGGATCGCTCGCCGAGTTGTTGATGGCCTCGGCGACGGGACGGCTGGCCGGCTGTGAGGCGCGCTTCTCGACGGATCGCACGGTCGGCGTCGTCCTGGCCTCGCGCGGGTATCCGGCCGCGTCCGAGTCCGGGCAAGTGATGCACGGGCTCGAGCGCGCGGCCGCGTTCCCCGGCGTGCAGGTGTTTCACGCGGGGACGCGGGCGGACGGCGACCGCGTCGTCACGGCGGGCGGGCGCGTGCTCACGGTCGTCGGAAGGGGGGCGACGTTCGAGCAGGCGATGACCCGCGCCTACGCCGGCGTGGACGAGATACGCTTTGACGGGATGCAACATCGCCGTGACATCGGACGAAAGGCGCTGGCGCGGACCCAATGGCCCAATGATCAATGGCCAATGCAATGATCAATGATCAATCTGTCAATGCAATAGCCAATAGCCAATGACCAATAACCAATGACTCCAATCGATGTTCTCATCTTGATGGGTTCAGACTCCGACGCGGAAGTGATGTCGGCGGCTCGCGACGCGCTGACGGAGCTCGGCTTGCGATCCGAGATGACGGTGGCGTCCGCGCACCGGTCGCCGGCGCGCGTGCTTCGTCTCGTCGAAGAAGCGCCCGGCCGCGGCGTCAAGGTGTTCATCGTGGGCGCGGGCGCGGCGGCGCATCTGGCGGGCGTGGTCGCGGCGCACACGACGCGGCCCGTGATCGGCGTGCCGATCGATTCGTCGGCGCTTAAAGGATTGGACGCGCTGCTTTCGACCGTGCAGATGCCGCCGGGCGTGCCCGTCGCGACGGTCGCCATCGGCAAGCCGGGCGCGACGAATGCGGGCGTGCTCGCCGCGCAGATGATCGCGATTGGCGACGCGGCTGTGGCGGCGCGCCTCGACGTGTACAAGAAGAAGCTGGCGGAGAAGGTGGAAGAGGCGGCGCGGCGGCTGGCGCAGGCGCAGTCGGGCGGTAAGAGCTAGACCAAAAGAGCTTTCACACGGAGGGCGCGGAGGACGGAGAGGCATGGGCATCACGACGGCGCTTGTCGCCGAAGATGGCATCAAGTTGGAAGTTGTCGAGGATCCGCACAACGTCCTGCAACGGGTCTTACCAGATCTGGACGACGCCAGCTCCGACTTCTTGCGCTACATAGATCCGTACGGGAATACCGTCTTCAACTACCTCCAGGCCCCGCAGTTGCTGGCCGAATGGGACGCTCTTTCGGTCAAGACCGCTGATACTGAAGATCGCCGTGTGGTCGATGACATTCGCAAGCTGATTCAGAGGCTCCAAGACGAGCGCCACATCTACTTGAAGTTTATCGGCGACTGATGGGGGGGGGGCCAGCAGACACCATGAAAGCTGATACCGCTGCATTGCTGAGTGCCGCAGCTCGCGAGACCGATGAACGACGACTCGGACTCAGTGCGTGGTTCTTGGAACTGCACAACGTTCGGCGGGAGAACGGCCGGCCTGTAGCCGCGCTGGTAGAGCCCGGTCCGGGCTCGATTTGGAACGTGACCTTCCAGCTTGAGAACGCGCGGCCGTCCGGCGCGCGCCTTCGACGATTAGCGCGGCGCGGAGCTTGGCGTCACGACGAAGAGCTGGCGACTGAGATGTGTCTATATGGCTAGACACTAACAGCCCTGACACGCTATGCTCTATCGAGTGACTGCGAAGGAGCTTCGGCGTCCCGATTCATGTGGGCGAAGACATCAGGCCTGGGCTCCTCCGCCGGATCGAACGAGACCTCGAGCGATGCCTGGGGAAGGGTTGGTTGGACAAGACATGAGCTACCACGTGACGTACAAGCGGGACTCTGCTGGCTGGTGGGTGGCGGCCGTTCGTGGGGTGCGCGGGTGTCATACGCAGGGCCGGACCGTGGATGAAGCCCGTCGGAGGATTCGTGAAGCCTTGGCGCTGTATGTCAAGGACGCGGCATCCGCCGAGTTGATCGACGATGTCAAACTTCCCGCCACCGTCAGACGAGCGATTCAGACCTATGCCGTGCTGCGGAAGCGAGCCGACGTGGAGGATCGCCGCGCGTCAGCCGCGGCCAGGCGTGCGGTTCACGTACTGCGCTCTGGGCCCTTGAAGATGAGTGCGCGGGACGCTGCTGCGTTGCTCGGATTGTCCCATCAGCGCGTCCATCAGTTGGCCCAGGACTAACAAGGGTAAGGTTGTCGATGGCCGCCGGGCGGCAAGAGCTAAAGGGGCCAAGAGCTGTCCGAACGACCAGGAAGGGAGCAACAGTCATGGGGTGAAGAGGGACGTCGCTTCTGGCGGCGTCCTACCAATCGGTCCGACCGCGCAGGGCCCCCTGCGCGTGCTGTTCATCGACGACGAGCCCGTCGTCGTCGAACCCCTCACGCGTCTTCTCGAGCTCGACGGATTTCTCGTCGATTGGGCTGCCGACGCGGAGACCGCGCTGGCCTTGGCCCGCTCTCAGTCCTACGACGCGATCATTCTCGACTTGCGACTTCCTGGTATGCCGGGACTGGAGATGCTGCGGCGGCTGCGGCTTGACGGTATTTGGACACCGGTGGTCATCCTGACGGGATTCCCGGACGTCGATTCGGCGTTGGAAGCCGGCGGCCGGGGCGCCCTCCGCTATTTGACAAAACCTGTTAACGCCAAGGATCTTGGCGAAGCGCTTCGGACGGCGGTGGCGGCCGCGAAGCCGCGCATGCTGAAGGCGTATCCATTGTTCTCGCCGCTCCGGTCGGCGAGGTCCGAGTGCATCAGTAGCCTCCTCAGGCATCTTGAGCGTCTGGGCGCGCCCGTGGAATCCTCCGACACGCCACCGGAGGCCGCTGGCCGGGCCGATCTGCTGCGGCTTCTGGCTGACGCGGCGGCGAATCGATCGCTGACACTCCTCGAGTTCGTTGGTGTTGCGAAAGGGCTGAAGTTCGTGTCGTCGCATCCAGCCCAGCCTCTCTCGGTGGCGGTTCGAAAGGTTCGTGAGTGTATTGAGGACGTATCGGCTGTCGGTTCCCTGCACGTGGATTCGAGGATTGAACCCGTCCTGTCCCGGATCGAGGCGGCCGGCAGGAATTCGCCCAAGGCCACCGAAGCGGAGATCGCCGCCGGCGTCGAACTCGATTCGCAGGGGCTCTGGCAGCTGCTCACCACAGAGATCGGGCTCACCTTCGCGAGATGCCAGCGGATCGTCGTCATGCGCCACGCGGTTCGGGAGCTGGTGAGCACGAACGAGGACGTGAGGCAGATCGCCTTTCGGCTTGGCTACAAGGCGGCGTCCAACCTCGACCGTGATTTCGACCATTTCTTCGGCGTCACGCCGACCGAGTTCAGGCGTCTCCAGTAGGGCAGCGGCTGATAAGGAAGCTGATAAGGATCCTGATAAGGAAGACGATACGGATCAGGGTAAGGATTCGCTCTTGCCAGGCCGTCGGGGCCGGCCCATCCTCGGAAGTCATGATGCGATTCTCCATCCGGACCGCCGTCCACTCCGGTCGCCTGACCGGTCGTCTTCTCGCCACCAGCATCATCATCGTCGCGTGCGCGGCCACGACGCCCCTGGCGCAGGGGCCGCCCGGACCGGATCCTGTTTACGACGCGCAGGGCTTCCAGCCGGGCCGCGACTACTACTCGCCGCTGCCGTTCGAGAGCATCGACACAATTAGCGGCAATGTGCTGCTCAAGTTCACGGACCTGACGCTGCCCGGCAACGCGGGCTTGAGCCTTGCGTTCGGCCGGTCCGTCAACCTCAAGACGTTCGCGGGGCCACCCGAATTCGGCTTGCCCAAGGCTCTGCCCTGGGGATTGGAAGGCCTCCCCCTGGTCGTCCGCCGAACCGCCCCCGTCGGGATTCCTGACAGCAGTCCCACGATATACCGCATGCCCACCTTCCAGACTCTTGACGGAAGCAACCACGTAACGAGGTGGTTTCAACCGTACTCGTTTGGCACCGGTGATGTGGTGATGACCCCTGAGTTCTGGCGCTACACCGTATCGACGCGGAAACTGGAGTTGCCGAATGGGCTTGTCCTGACGTACGACAAAGTCGTCAACGCTTTCCAGGGTACTGGGTTTGACGCCTTCCTGACGTCGGTGACCAATCCCTTCGAAAGTCCAGTCCCCTCAGTCACGCTCGACTGGACCGGCGACAGGCTCGTCAAGGTGCGTCAGAATCCGGGTTCGTCAGAGGAGCGCGAGGTCAGCCTGTCCTACGCAGCGGGGGCGGCCACGTTGCCCGCGCTCGCGCATCCCACCTCGATGATCTACGCAGGCCGAACGTGGACCTACGTTTTGGCGGGTCCCAGCGGCGGTCTGCTAGAGGCTCACCCTCCAGTCGGGCCGCCGTGGACCTTCGGTGGCACCCCCTTCACCGGTCCCTTCACCGTTACAACGCCTCACGGCGGCAGAATCACCTACACCTTTGCTCTGTTTCAGCTGCTCAGCGGCAAGACATCGGAACGCCCCAACTCCACGTTCACCTGGAAGACCATGCTCAGCCAGCGCACGACCGAAGGCCCCGACATAGAAGGGGGCACGTGGAACTTCAACTGGACCGACGCCAGTCCTGGAATGGCGCAAGCGACGATCACGGGCCCGGTGCGCACCATCAAATATGAGAACAAATGGCTCCTGTCCGGACCGGTGACGAGCAAGCGCACGCTTCAAGCCGGAGGGACAGATCTCGAAGTCGAGACGCTGCAATACTCTGACTACCTGCTCTTTCAAGGTCCCGGCGATGGGGGCTACGAGTCTGTGCCCGAGCTTGATCAGCGCCAGGTGGTCAGGGGCAGCAAGACCTACACGACGACGTACTCCTATTCGTCCAATGACTTCAAGGACTACCTGCACCCGAACACGATCACCGAGGTCGGGGATCTGAGCCGCACGACGACCGTGAGCTATCAGCACGGCTTTACGCCGTACATCCGGGCGCGGGTGGCCTCGGCGACGGTGTCGGTCGGTGGCCAGGCTTACACGCGCGCATACGACTACAACCTGCAAACCGGCTTCGTCAATTCGCGTACGGTCTACAACGTGACGACGGCCTACGCGCCCGATCCTCACGGGAACGTCGCCACCGTCACCGACGCGAATGGCAATTCCACAACGTTCAGCTATGAATGGGGCGTGCCGAAGAATGTCTGGACCCCCAAGTACCCAAACTGGCCCACGATCGCTCGGACGATCAACTCGGATGGGACGGTCGAAACCGAGACACGCCGGGGATTCGAGACGTTGTTCGGCTACGACGAAAACGGCCGCCTGACCTCGGTGAGACCCAATCCTGGGTATGGGGACACGACGAACACGACCTACGACAATAGCGCTTCAGGCAGTCGCTGGGTGACGGTGCAGCGTGGTTCGGTGTCTGGTACAACGACACTCGACGGGTTCGGGCGGCCTATCCTTGTCGAGGATTCCGCAGGCGTAAGGACGCGGATGGCCTACGACAAGGAGGGCCGAAAGACGTACCAGAGCTATCCGCACGAAGGCTCGAATAGCACGGGCGACGAGCTTCAGTACGACGCCCTGAATCGTGTAACCAAGATCACCCACTCGGACGGCTCTTTCGCCACCACGGCGTACTCCGATGGTGACGTGACAATCACTGACGAGCTGGACCACGGGGCCAACGCTCGCGTCACCGTTCAAGCCTGGCGGGCGTTCGGGGATCCTGCCGATACGCGTCTGATGTCGCTCACTGATCCTGGCGGCAACGTCTGGAACTACACCTATACGGCGCTGGGGGCTCTGACCAGCGTCGATCCGCCGGGGACCGCGCCCGGGCGCTCGTGGTCGTACGACGCGAGCACGCACCGCCTTACGTCCGACACACAGCCGGAGTCAGGCACTACGTCCTACACCCTCTACGACAATGTCGGGAATCTCAAGTCGAAGGTTGACGCCCGCGAGATCACGACCAACTACACCTACGACGTCAACAACCGCTTGGAGAGAGTCGAGGCCGGCAACGAGGTGGTGGATATTTGGTACAACGAGTCGAACAACCGAACGCGCATCAAAAACGGGCTTATGGACAGCAGTTTCGCTTACGACGGCGCCCACCGGCTTATTGCGCGGTCGGACCTTGTAGACGGTAGGACGTTCGTGACGGCCTATCAGTACGACGGCCGCGACGTTCTGACAGGCATCGACTACCCGAGCGGACGACATGTGACCTACACGCCCAATGCTCACGGGCGGATCACGAGCGTGACCGGCCCAGGGGGTGTGACCTACGCGAACAGCGTCCAGTACCATCCCTCGGGCGCCATTTCCGGCCTGACCTTCGGAAACGCCGCCACGGAATCCGTCCTCTTCGACAATCGCCAGCGACCGTCCTGG
>JANOGJ010000464.1:0-4431 GCA_031405995.1 Acidobacteriota bacterium | reverse complement strand
CCAGGACGGTCGCTGGCGATTGTCGAAGAGGACGGATTCCGTGGCGGCGTTTCCGAAGGTCAGGCCGGAAATGGCGCCCGAGGGATGGTACTGGACGCTGTTCGCGTAGGTCACACCCCCTGGGCCGGTCACGCTCGTGATGCGCCCGTGAGTATTGGGCGTGTAGGTCACATGCCGACCGCTCGGGTAGTCGATGCCTGTCAGGATGTCGCGGCCGTCGTACTGGTAGGCCGTGCCCAGCGTATGGCCGCCCAGGATGTCCGAGCGCCCGATGAGCCGGTTGGCCCCGTCGTACGCGAACGTGCTGTCAACGAGTCCGTTCTTGATTCGCGTCCGGTTGTTGGACTCGTCGTACCAGAGGTCGACCACCTCGTTGGGAGCCTCAATCTTCTTCAGACGGTTGTTCGCATCGTAGGTGTAGGTGGTCGTGATCGCGCGGGCGTCAGTCTTCGACTTGAGATTGCCAACGTCGTCGTAGAGGGTGTAGTCCGTGCGCCCGGACTCTGGCTGAATGTCGTACTCCAACCGGTGCTTACCATCAGTGCCGTACGACCAGGTCCGCCCAGGAACGTCGCCTGGCGGATCGACGCTGGCGAGCGCTCCCAGCGCCGTGTAGCTGTAGTTCCAGATGTTTCCACCCGGATCGGTCAGGGACATGAGGCGCGCGTCAGAAGGATCCCCGAAGGCCCGCCAGTGCTGAGTCGTCTTGTGGAGGTCGGGTCCCTCGTGCGCGATCTCGTCGATGATCTCCGTATCGCCGTTCGGGCACGACAGCGCCACCCACGAGGTGTCGGCACGGGTGACCTTGATCAGCCGATTGAGCGCGTCGTACTCAAAGTCATCGCCGGTGTCAGTCGCCCCCTCGTACGGATAGCTCTGGTAGATCTTCCGGCCCTCCGCATCCCCCACCATCTCGCTTTGGAACATCGTCCGCTTCACGCTCGACGGCGTGATTCGGCGCCCACCGAAGGGCCGGACGATGCCACCAACACGAAACGGAGGTCAGGCCAGCGCGAGAGTTGATGCTTAGGCCTGAAGGGTCGGTTGTTTCCTCGCTACGCTCCGAAAATCACTGGCTTACGCGGCGACGTTCGGCCAGGGCAAGCCACGCGGACAAGACAAAATAATTTCCCAGAGAAAAAACTGACAGCCTGATGAGGTTGTATTCGTACGGCATGACGGCAGCTCCAACGTTGACGACAAAGAACAGAACCGCCAACGCCGAGATCTTTCCCGAGACGAGCCAGGCGAACCCCGCAAAGAGTGCGCCGGCAGCTACGCCACCCTTGACGAGAATGGCTCGAGTGCCACTGGGTGATAGGTCCGGCCATCCCCAACCGTAGCCACTCAACACAAACAGCGTCACGAATACCCCGGCGGCAACTCCTCCGGAACCCATCAAGGCTTTCAACCAGTACCGCCTCGATGGTCGAAGGCGGGAGTGCAGTCGTGCCTCCGTGGCCGCGCCGAGTGCCACAGCGAGTGAAATGAAGAACAACAGAATCTGGTCGCTAAACATCTGTGGCCTACTTCTTGATCGTCCCTGGTCGTGGAATCAGGACGCCCTTGTCGCACTCACTGGGGGCGCCGATCTTGCACTCAGCGGGCCAAGCCAGAGAGCCTAGACCCTTGCCAGCGCTGTAGGGATCGTACTCATAGACCGTCGTCGTTTTCCCAGCTTCATCGGTAACTTCAATTTTGTAACCCGGAAACCCGTCGTGTTTGCCGGACGTTGGGGTGCACGTTCCGCCGGCGCACGTGAGATTGATGTTGTAGGTGATTCCAGGGGCCAATGGATTGAACGGCAGGCCCGGATTGCCCTGGAAGTTCACCTTTACAGTGCCGTCGCTGTTTCTGGTGGCTCCCTCCTTCAGACTCGAGTCGCTGCCGGTCCTAGTCTCATTCACACGTAGATCTCCACCAAGGCTATCATCGGGTACTAGGTGCCTGGTCGGGAACACCATGTGGCTCTTTGACAGTTCGGGATTGGCGCTCTTGCGCGCGTCGGTCTCGACCGTCACGGTGTGCTGCGCCTTGGTGCCGCCATTGAAGGTGCGGCCGGTAATGGGTTCCTGGATCGTCGGGCGAGCTATGCCAACCGTGATCGTAATAGACAACTTCTCGCGTCCGTCGGGGTCGACGAAGGCGAGCGGGTTGTTACCTACGTAGGCGTAGCGGTTCAGGCTCTGCGGATCGCTGATCTTTGCGCTGCTGGGTTTTGGGTCAGGACTGGTAAACCGTCCCAAGCCATTCCGTAGATACCGTGCTCCGAAGTACTGCAACGCCGTCTCGGCGTCAAGCTCCTTTCCTGCAAAGCGAATCGGGTCTCCAGTCATCGGGGCAGGATCCTCACCGAACGCGAAGTAGTCGTTCCGCTTCAGCACGACGTAGGGCGTGCTGGCGTCCGTCACCGCGCGCACCGACCCGAGCACGTCGAGGTGGTAGAAACTGACCGTCAGCGGCCCGCTGAACACGGCCGTGACGTTCTGCGCGCCGACCATGGAGACCACACAGCTGCCGGTGCCCGTGCAGGCGCCGAACCAGCCCGCGAACGTCGTGCCCGCGTCGGGCACGGGCGTGAGCGTCACGCTCGCGCCCTCGACGAACCAGCCGGTGCACGTGACGTTCTGGCCGCCGCAGTTCACGCCGGCTGGCGCCGAGGTGACCGTGCCGGATCCGGACCCGGCGATCGAAAGGGCGAGGGCGACCGCCGGCGGCGGGCTCGGGCCGCCCACGCGCGCGCCCTCGTCCGTCTCACCCTCGACCGCAAACGTCAGCGCGAGATCGGACGCGCTGGCCGTGCGAGGCTCGGCGACACTGCCGACAGTAACGAGCGCGGCCGGCTCAGGCGCCGGCACCGGCGAGCTGCCCCCGCCCAGGATGAACGACCCGGGCTCAAAGCACTCGGTCCCGAGGATCGAGTCCGTGATCTTGGCGAGACTCACCGTATCCAGCTGCAGCCATTCGAGGGTCGGCGAGGTGCCGTTCACCGTCGGCGCGACTGTGATCGTCGCGTTGGCCCACGCCAGGGTCGCGTACGTGGCCATCGCATAGAACTGCCGGGGCGTGCCCGGCGCCAGCCAGAAGACGCAGCTCGTGAAATCGCTCGCATTCGCCGTGGCGCTCTGCAGCGTGACGGTGACGCGCTGCCGCATGCCGCTCGTGTTCCCCAGCTCGAAGACCGCCGCCATCCGCTGGTCCTGCGCCATGGTCGTGCCGGTCGCCTGCGCGATGAGCGGCGCCGACCCGGAGCGGAAGAACTCCAGGACGGCGTTCGCTACCTGGTACGTCAGTTGGCCGGACAGCGTCCACGCCGAGGACGGCCAGACCGCGAAGTCGCCATTGCTGATGAACCCGCTGGCCTGGACGCCGCCCGACGTGGGCCGATTCGGGTCGACGCAGTCGGTCTTCGCCGACGAGAGCGCCGGCCGGTAGTTCAGCGAGACGTCGTCCAGCTGGTACGCGCCGGTACTGCCGGAGGCATTCACGTCCGCGGCATAGAAGGACGCGGTCGCGTCGGTCCACGCCTTCGTCGTGTGCGATCGCATCGCGTAGTCTTTCAGGGGCTGCTGGGGGGCCAGCCAGAACGTGCACAGCGCCAGGTCGTCGAACCCCGGGGTATGGATCATCACGGTCAGGCGTTTCCGGACCGTGTCGCTGTTGCCCATGCGGAACGTGAGTTCCAGCGGCGCGGCCGTGGGCAAGGCGAGACCCGTGTACTGCAGCGTGACGGCCTGGCTCATCCCCGCCGTCCGATAGAAGTTGAAGACGCCGCTCGTCGCGTTCCAGTAGCCCGCCCCGCCCTGCGTGTAGATGCCCCAGCCGATGGGGATGCCGTTGCCATCGACCTGGCTGAAGTCGCCGTTCTCCACGACGTTGCCGGAGGTCACTTCAACGGGCGTGGAGATCGTGCCCAGGCAGGGCGTCTGCCCGCGAGCGATCACGGTGTAGATGCCGGCCGCCGCGTACGGGTGAGTGACGACGAGCGGCAGCGTCTGCGCCGGGACGTTGTACGTCGTCACGGTGCCGTCGCCGAAATCGACCTGCACCGAGCCGCAGGCCTGCGAGGCGCCGGTCACCGTCACGGCGACGGACGTTCCGACGACGGCGCTCAGCGGCGCCGGGGACACGCCCGTGACCCGGCCGACGGGCGGTGGCGCGACGCTCCGCGACGCCGAGGCGAGGAGCTTCGACCCCAGGTAAATGTACTCGCGCACGAGTTCGACGCCGTCCGCCGCCTCGTCGTACTCGGCCAGCAGCTGCGACCCGGCGCCGTGGATGTAGTACTTGGTGCCGCTCGGCGTGACCTTGCGCACCCGCATGTTGTCGCCGTCGTACCCGTAGCTGGTGACAACTTCCTGTCATGACCACCGTGCCTGCCTGGCGCCGGTCCGCCAATCCCTTGCGCTGCCAGCGCTAGCCACCACAATG
>JANOGJ010000446.1:0-2530 GCA_031405995.1 Acidobacteriota bacterium | reverse complement strand
CGCCGCCGAGGTTGTTCTGGAGCACGGCCGAGTCCGGTCCCAGGTCCGCCGCGCGCTGGAAGCGGGCCACGGCTTCCTTCACCCGGCCGCGTGAGAGCAGCAGCGTGCCCAGGTTGCCGTACGCATCCGCGAAGTCCGGATTGAGGGCGATCGCCCGTTCGTAGGCGGCCGCCGCCTCGGCCACTCGCGACGCGGCAGTGAGCGCATTGCCCAGATTGAACTGCATGACCTCGTCGCGCGGCGCGAGCGCGGACGCGCGCCGGAAGTGCGCGATCGCGTCGGGTAGCCGGTTCTGCGCCATCAGCGCCACGCCCAGGTAGTTGTGCGCGGGCGCCGACCGTTCGTCGAGCCGCACCGCCGCTTCGAGATGCGGAATGGCGTCCGCGAACCGGCCGACGTCGACGTAGCTGCTGCCGAGGAACGCGCGATACTCGGCGTTATTGGGCTCCTCGCGGGCGCGCTTCTCCCCCATCGCCACGCTCGCGAGCTTATAGCGCTCGTCGAACGACCGCGCGAGCCGCTCGGCATCCGCCACCGACTTCGGCATCACCTGCAGTCCGAGGTCGGCCATCTCGTCGGTGGACCGCCCTCCCGTCTGCACGCGCACCGGCGGCCGCTTCGGGTTCGACGGATTGGCGGCCGAATTGTCGAACGTGTACCGAAAGGTCACCCTCGTCCCGGGCGGCAGCGGAATCGGCGCGGCGTAGCGATAGTCCTGCTGCCAGTGAAAGCTCCAGTGCCTGATGTGGAGCAGCGACTTCACGCCGCCGTCCGGCAGCGTGGCCGTGACGCGCATCTCCTTGCCGAGATAGTGCGCGTGCGGATACACGCTCAGCACATCGACGGCCACCGGCAGCTCGTAGGTGTCGGTGACGACGTAGTCGGGCATGCCGGGCGGAATGTCGATGAGCTTCGCGCTCATCTTCACCGTGAGCGGCGTGCGGACAGGCGGCGTGGCACTCAGGAAGAGCGCGATGGTCGGCTGGACCGCGACGGGCGTGTCCGAAGGAACCAGGTGCACTTCGACGACCAGATCGGCGCCGCGCTCGAGGCGCCACGGCATGCCGTCGGGAGCGAGGATCGGCCCGCGGCCCGGCGCCCACCCGATGAAGTGGCCGTCGGGATCCTGGACGCTGTGCATCGCCATGCCATCGAATCCCGGCTGCCCGTCCGCGCCGTCACGCCGGCGTGAGGCCGACGTCCGGTCCATGCGGATGACGGCGTGATGGATCGGCGCACCGTTGGTCCGGAACTCCACGCCGCGGACGAACACGTCCGACTTCAGCGTCGTGCGGAGCACCAGATTGCGATAGACGTCCTCGGTGCCGGGGCTCGTCATGTACGGGCGGGGCATCGCGACGATCTCGTCGGGTTTGCCGAGCTGCCAGCCGTCGGGCCACCCGGGCGTCTTCGGCAGATCGGCGGCATTCCCTTCCACCGTCCCGCCCTTCACCCAGCGCTGGATCGTATCGATCTGATCATCGCGGAGGCGCCGCTCGCCGAGGATCGGGAACTCCCCGCGTTCCGGCAGCCACGGCGGCATGTGGCGATCGAGCGTCTGCTCGGCGATCTCGGGGCTGTGCTTCACCGCGTCGGCGTAGGTCAGGAGGGAGAACGGCGCGACTTCGCCAGGCCGGTGGCAGGGCGCACAATTCGAAAAAAGAATGGGCGCGATGTCCCTGGTGAACGTGACCGCGACCGGCGGCGCTGACGAGCCGACGCAGGCGGCGGCGCTCGCCGACAACGTCAGCAGAGCGATCGCGGGCCTCATGCCGATCAGTGTATCGCGCGGTGTCGCGCCCGCCCCGGACCTGGTTTGTTGTAGCATTCCGACCTCATGCCAAGGCGACTGACTCGCGTGGCCTGCTCAGGCCTCGCTCTGGGCCTCCTGCTCGCCTCCTCCAATGCCGCGGCGCCCGCGCTTCGCGCCGCCCAGGCCTGCACGCCGCAACCCCTCACGGCGTTCCAGGGCAACGACTTTTCGGAACTGGTCTCCCTCTCGGCTGACGGGCGATTCATCGCCTTCGACTCGCTGGCCAACAACCTCATGCCCGGCGACACCAATGGCCTAGCGGATGTGTTCGTCTACGACCGTCAGACGTGCACGATGGAAATGGTGTCGGTGGATTCCAGCGAAGTTCAGGGCAACCTGGTGTCGTTCGCCCCGTCGATCAGCGACGACGGCCGGTACGTGGCGTTCGGTTCCAATGCGACCAATTTGGTGGGCGACGACACCAACAACTTTCGGGACGTCTTTCTTCGCGACCGGACCCTGGGGACCACGGAACGGGTGTCCGTCACGTCCACCGAAACCGAGGTGTTCGCCGGCAGCTTCAGTCCGGTCGTCTCCGGCAACGGCTTGTTCGTCGCCTTCCGCTCGTTCTCCGCCGGGCTCGTCGCGAACGACACGAACCTCGAGGACGATATTTTCGTCCGGGATGTCGTCAACGGCACGACGGAACGAGCGTCGGTCGGCACCGGCGGCGTCCAGGGCGAAAGCGTCGGGAACGAGGGCGTCGACGACGACTTG
>JANOGJ010000421.1:0-4896 GCA_031405995.1 Acidobacteriota bacterium | reverse complement strand
GGTCACGCGTCAGTCCGTGTTCTACCTGGATCCGCACGTCTGCATGCGGTGCCGCTACCGCAGCACTGAGTTGCTCTGGCAGTGCCCGCACTGTCACGAGTGGAACACGTTCGTCGAGGAGCGGATCACGCCCGCGACGGACACCGAATCCGAGATTCCGGCGACCCTCTCGCAGTAGGGCGGCATGGGACAGCCGGCACAGGGACGCGCCGTGACGCATGGCCTCCTGCGGGTCGCGCTCACCGGCGGCATCGCCACCGGCAAGTCCTACTGTCTCGCGCGTTTCGCCGACTGCGGAGCCCCGACGCTCGACGCCGACCTGCTGGCCCGTCAAGCCGTGGCGCCAGGGACGGGCGGCTTCGCGGCGGTCGTCTCGCGGTTCGGCGCGGCCGTCGAGAAGCGCGACGGCGGGCTCGACCGCGAGGCGCTCAGCCGCCTCGTGTTTTCAGATCCGGCGGCGCGGCGCGACCTCGAGGCGATCATCCACCCCGCGGTCTACGCCGCCATTAACCGCTGGTTCGAAGGCCTCAGTCGGCCCGGGGGCACGGTGAAGGTGGCGATCGCCGACATCCCGCTCCTGTTCGAGACCGGCCACGAACGAGACTTCGACCGCGTGGTTGTCGCCGCCTGCCGGCCCGACCAGCAGCTCGAGCGGTTGATCGCGCGGAGCGGCCTGACCGAAGCCGACGCGCAACGGCGCATCGACAGCCAGATGCCGATCGACGAGAAGGCAAAGCGCGCCCACTACGTCATCGACACGTCGGGGTCGGAGGCGGAGACCAATTTTCAAGTCGAAGACATCTGGCAGAAGCTGAACGGCAATCGGTAATCGGCGAACTTCAATCGGGGATCGGCAATCGAGGATCGGCAATCGAGAATCGGCGATTGGCAAATTGGGACGCGCGCGCGTCACGGGCTGCTCTGCTTGATCCGTGGCCGACGCCAAAGCCAAATCACCAACCCGGCCGCAATGCACAGCGCGCCGGCATAGACCGTGACATCCCTGGCGGGCACCTCTGGAATCAGCCGGACACTCCAGAGCAACAAGCCACCGGCGCCCATCACGACGTTCGACCACGCCTCACGACGGCGTTGGACGGAACCGCGCTCCGATCCGGAGAGACCAACGAGGCCGCGCCCCAGCGAGATCACACCGAGTACGAGAAGGGACCAACCGGCGACCACATCAAGATCAGGCACTTCTACTGGCCCGCCCTTCAGCCGCAATGAGCGTATTGCGGAGCAGCATCGCGATCGTCAGCGGCCCGACGCCGCCAGGCACCGGCGTGAGCGCGCCGGCGACCTCGGCGACCGCAGGATGCACGTCGCCCACGACCGCCGACCCCTTGGCGTCGAAAGCCGCGAGCCGCGAACTGCCCGGTCCGAACCAGGCGGCGATCTGGGTTCGGTCCGTCACGAGCGAGATTCCGACGTCAATCACGGTGGCCCCGGGCTTCACGAACGCCGTTGTGACGAAGGCGGGCCGTCCGATGGCCGCCACGAGCACGTCCGCCGAGCGCGCGACCGCCTCGAGGTCCGCGGTCCGGGAATGGCAGACCGTGACGGTGGCGTCCCGTTGTAACAGGAGCAGCGCCATCGGTTTGCCGACGATGTCGCTGCGTCCGATGACCACCGCGTGCTTGCCGGCCAGCGGGATCTTTTCCCGTGAGAGCAGCTCGATGACGCCGGTCGGCGTGCAGGGGGTGAGGCGGGCGCGGCCCTGCACGAGCAGGCCCACGTTTTGCGGGTGGAAGCAGTCCACGTCCTTGGCGGGATCGACCGCGTCGAAGACCTGCTGGGCGGCACTCTTGCCCATGGCGGCGGGCAGAGGCGACTGCACAAGGATGCCGTCTGACTCCGGTGAGGCGTTCAGCCGCCAAATGAGGCCGAGCAACTCCTCGAGTCCCGTCGTTGAAGGAAGCCGATGGACCGTGACAGCGAGACCGGACTCGCGGCCGGCCCGTTCTTTGTTCCTGACGTAGATATTGGATCCGGGGTCGTCGCCGACCAGAACGATGTCGAGCGCGGGCGGACGACCCGCCCGCGCTCGGAATTCAGCGACTCTCGGTCCCAGCTCGGCGCGAACAGCCGCGGCGACCGCCGCGCCATCCAGTCGTCGAGCCGGCATGGCGAACTAGGACGAGCCTCCGGCCATCACGCTGTGCTTCCTGCTGTACCCGAAGTAGATCACGATGCCGATCACGAGCCAGCCGCCCAGCCGCGCCCAGTTTGTCCAACCAAGCCCGTAGATCATCGCGCCGCAGACGACGATGCCCAGGACCGCCACCAGCGGAAGCGCCGGCACCCTGAAGCCCCGGACGAGGTCCGGCCGCCGCACACGCATGATCCACACGCCCGCGCACACGAGCATGAACGCAAACAGCGTCCCGATGCTGGTCATCTCGCCGACGATGTCCCCGGGCGCGAACGCCGCGAACAGCGCGGTGAAGACGAAGAACAGCATGTTGGACTTGTGGGGCGTGCGGTACTTCGGATGCACCTCCGAGAATACCTTCGGCACCAGGCCGTCGCGGCTCATCGAGTAGAACACCCGCGACTGCCCGAGGAGCATGACCAGGATGACGGAGGAGAACCCGGCCAGAATCGCGACGGTCACGAAGTTCGAGAGCCACGCGTAGCCTGTCATGTAGGTGGTAATCGCCACGGCAACCGACGCTTCTGCTCCGCGACTCGGGTCACGGAAGAAGTCAACGGGCGCCACGCCGCTGAGGACATAGGCGAACAGGACATACAGCACGGTGCAGATGGCCAGTGACCCGAGGATGCCAATCGGCATGTCCCGTTTGGGGTTCTTGGCTTCCTGCGCGGTGGTGGACACCGCGTCGAAGCCGATAAACGCGAAAAAGACCACGCCGGCGGCCCCCAGAATACCCATGAGGCCACCGTAGTCATGCGTGATGCCTTCCCGGTTCGTGAATGTCGTGGCCTCGGGAATGAAAGGCGTGTGATTGGCCGGGTCGATGAAACCCCAGCCAATCGCGATGACCGCCAGGACGATTCCGACCTTCAGGATCACGATGAGATTGTTCACGAAGGCGGACTGTTGCGTGCCGCGGATCAACAGCATCGACAGCAGGAACAGAATCCCGACGGCGGGCAGGTTCATGATGCCGCCGACGGCCGCGATGCCGTCCACGCCGGTGCCAGGCATCGTCTGAAACGGCGAGTGCCACCATTGCCACGGGATATGGATGTTGAAGAAGCCTAGGACCCGATCGAAGTACTCGCTCCAGGCGATGGCGACCGTTGACGCGCCGACCGCGTACTCGAGCACCAGGTCCCAGCCGATGATCCAGGCCACGAACTCGCCCATCGTCGCGTAGGAGTAGGTGTAGGCGCTCCCGGCGATCGGGATCATCGACGCGAACTCGGCGTAGCAGAGGCCGGCGAACGCGCACCCGAGGCCCGCGACCAGGAAGGCCAGAGTCACGGAGGGGCCGGCCCGATCGGCGATGGCGGCCGCCGTGCGAACGAAGAGGCCCGCGCCGATGATGGCGCCAATCCCCAACGCCACCAGCGCCCAGGGCCCGAGCGTGCGGCTCAGGGTGCCCTCGCCGCTGTCTGTCATCAAGCGATCGATCGACTTGGTGCGAAACAATGAGCTGGCCACTCTGTCCCCTCACAGTCCTTCAGTCGAGCTTCGACGCGGCACTTTCCCCGGAAAGTGGGGGGATTATATGCGGAAAACGACGTTGGGACGTCGCTTTCCCGTCACCCCAGAACTTCGAGGTACGCCCGGCAGCGTTCGGCCGGATCGCCCGACAGCAAGTCCGAGATGACGGCCACCGAGGACGCGCCCGCGGCGATGACGCCCGGGGCCAGGCCGAGGGTGATCCCGCCGATGGCCACCACCGGCACGCTCGCCTCCCCCCCGGCCGCCACGCCCTGCCGCACGCCGGCCAGGCCGATCGGCTCGGGGGCCGAGCCGGCCTTCGTCAACGTGGGGAAAACGGGTCCGACCGCCAGGTAGTCAATCGGCTCGCGGCTGGCCGCCGTCGCCTGCGCCGCCGAATGCGTGGACACACCGACCCAGGCGGTGTCGCCGATCACGCGGCGAACGTCACCCGGCCCGAGGTCGTCCTGCCCGACGTGCACGCCGTCGGCTCGCGCCAGCCACGCGATGTCGGCGCGATCGTTGACGATGAAGACCGCACCCGCGGCCGCCGTGCGGTCGGCCACCGCGCGGGCGAGCTCGAGCATCCGGCCGCCGGGCAGCCCTTTCGCGCGGAGTTGCACGAGCCGGACGCCGGCGCCGAGCCAGATATCGAGGAGCGCCAGCGGCTCGAGGCCGCGCGCGACCGTCAGGTCGACGTCCAGGATGGCGTACAGACGAGGGAGGCTACGCCGATTCGGCAAGCTTGCCGCTGGCGCCCTTCCTGGCGGTCATGAATCGGTCCATGAAGGCCGTGTTCAACCGGCCGGCCAGGAAGTCAGGGTCGCTGAGAATCTTGAGGTGGAGCGGGATCGTGGTCTTGATCCCATCGACGACCGTCATCTCGAGCGTACGCCGCATGCGCGCGATCGCTTCGGCGCGGTTCCGGCCGTGGGTGATGACCTTGGCCACGAGCGAGTCGTAGTACGGCGACACCGTGCACTCGGAGTGGGCATAAGTGTCGATGCGCACGCCCGGCCCGCCAGGGACACTGAAGGCGTGGATGACACCAGGACTCGGCGCGAACGTCTCGGGGTCCTCGGCGTTCACCCGGCACTCGATCGCGTGGCCGCGGAACTCGATCTCGTTCTGCTTGACGGAGAGCCGGCCGCCCGCGGCGATGCGGATCTGCTCCTTCACGATGTCGACGCCGGTGATGAACTCGGTGACCGGGTGCTCGACCTGGAGCCTCGTATTCGCTTCGAGGAAGTGGAAGTGCCCGG
>JANOGJ010000391.1:0-3030 GCA_031405995.1 Acidobacteriota bacterium | reverse complement strand
CGCTACACCGAAGCCACCCTCGTCAAGGCGCTCGAAGAGGACGGCATCGGCCGGCCGAGCACGTACGCCTCCATCATCTCCGTGCTGCAGGCGCGGGAGTACGTCAACAAGACCGACGGCAAGTTCAGGCCGACCATTCTCGGCCGGCGCCTCGTCGACAAGCTGCTCCATCCGGCGTTCGACGACATCCTCGACGTCGAGTACACCGCCCGCATGGAGGAGCAGCTCGACGACATCGAGAAAGGCAAGGCTGACTACGCCGGCACGCTTGCCGACTTCTACCAGAAGTTCAAGAAGGACCTGAAGCGCGCCGCCAAGGAGATGCCCAACTTCAAGGAAGGGCAGCCCACCGGCGTGAAGTGCGACAAGTGCACCATCGGCGACATGGTGGAGAAGGCCGGCAAGTTCGGCATCTTCCTCGCCTGCAGCCGGTACCCCGATTGCGACAACACCAAGGAACTCGAGCCAGCGGACACCTCGACCGAGGAGCTCGATGAAACGTGCGAGAACTGCGGCAAGCCGATGGTCGTCAAGCGCGGCCGGTTCGGCATGTTCCTCGCGTGCACGGGCTACCCCGAGTGCAAGACGACGCGAAAGATCATCTCCACCAAACAGGGCGTCACCGCCGCGCGTCCCGATCAAGTCCTCGAAGAAATCTGCCCGAACTGCGGCAAGAACCTCGTGGTCAAACACGGGCGGTACGGCGAGTTCACGGCCTGCACGGGCTATCCCGAGTGCCGGTACGTGAAGCTGAAGTCCACCGGCGTTCGCTGCCCGGTCGACGACGGCGACGTCGTCGAGAGGAAGTCGCGGCGGGGTAAGGTGTTTTACGGGTGCGCCAATTACCCGAAGTGCGATTTCACCGTGTGGAATAAGCCCATTCTCGAGCCCTGCCCGAAGTGCGGCCGCACGTTCCTGACCGAGAAGATCACGAAGCGGCACGGCCGCCAGTTGATCTGCAGCAACGAGGCGTGCGACTTCGTGCGGTCCGAGGAACTGGCGGCCGCCGGCTCCTGACGCGGGCCGCGGCCGCGCCCCGCGCGCAGTATCATCACGTCCATGGTGCGCATCGTCGGTGGCGGACTCGCCGGGTGCGAGGCCGCGTGGCAGGCGGCGTCGATGGGCGTGCCCGTCACGCTCTTCGAGATGCGGCCGTCCCGGCCGACCGCCGTCCATAAGACCGACCGCCTCGCGGAGCTCGTCTGCAGCAATTCGTTTCGCGGCGACAAGCTCGACAATGCCGTCGGGTTGCTCAAGGAAGAGATGCGGCGGCTCGGGTCGCTGGTCATGCAGGTCGCGGACCGCGTGCGGGTGCCCGCTGGCGCGGCGCTCGCGGTCGATCGGGACGAGTTTGCCGCGGGCGTGACGGCGGCGATCACCGCCCATCCGCTGATTCGTGTCGAGCGCCAGGAGATCCGCGCGATTCCTGACGCCGGTTCCGGCGCTCCGATCGTGATGGCCACCGGGCCGTTGACGTCGGCCGCGCTCTCGGCGGCGATCGCCGCGTTCGTCGGCGAAGAACACCTCGCGTTCTTCGACGCCATCAGCCCGATCGTCCTGGCCGAGTCCATCGACCTGTCCAAGGTCTTCCGCCAGTCGAGGTGGGATCGAAGTCTGGGCGAGGTGGCGCGGACGGAGGACAGTCCCGGGGACTACCTCAATTGCCCGTTCACCCAGGACGAGTACCGCCGGTTTCATGACGCCGTCGTCGCCGCCGAAAAGGCCGAGGTGCACGATTTCGATCGCACCAAGTTCTTCGAGGGTTGCTTGCCTATCGAGGTGATGGCGCATCGTGGCGCGGACACGCTGCGTTTTGGCCCGATGAAGCCCGCCGGACTGACCGATCCTCGTACCGGGCGCCGGCCGTTTGCGGTCGCGCAGCTTCGACAGGACAACCTTGCGGGCGATCACTACAGCCTCGTGGGGTTTCAGACGCAGATTAGATGGGGCGATCAGGCGCGCGTGCTGCGCCTGATTCCCGGGCTCGAGAGCGCCGAATTCGTCCGGTTCGGGATGATCCACCGGAATACGTACATCAACGCGCCGGCCGTCCTGCTCGAGACGTGGCAGACGCGGACGCGGCCGGACCTGCTGTTTGCCGGCCAGGTGTCGGGCGTCGAGGGGTACGTGGAGTCGGCGGCGTCGGGGCTCGTCGCGGGGCGCAACGCCGCGCGCCTGGCGCTCGGCCTGCCGCCGTCGGCGCCGCCGCGCACGACGGCGATCGGCGCGCTCGGCTACTACGTGTCCCACGCCGATCCGCGGCACTACGATCCGTCCAATATCACGTTCGGGATCATCGCGCCGCTCGACGAGGCGCCGAAGAACCGGCAGGAGCGCGCGCTCGCCACGAGCGCGCGGGCGCTGACGGAACTGGACCACTGGGCCACGGGTCAACGGGTCAACGGGACGACGGAAGCACGGGTGGGTTGACCATGATCCAGGCGCAGATCAAGGCCTTTCTGGCCTTCCTCCGCCACAACCGCAACGTGTCACCGCATACGTTGCGCGCGTATGGATCCGATCTCGCGCAGTTCGTCTCGCACCTGGCGGCGCGCCACAGACGCAAGCCGAGCGAAGTCGGCGTCACGGCGTTTGACGCCGACGGCGTTCGCGGCTTCCTGGCCGAGCTGCACGCGCGCGGCAACAGTCGGGCTTCGGCGGGCCGCCGGCTGGCGGCGCTGCGGACGTTTGCGCGCTACCTGGTGCGCGAGGAACTCCTCGGCGACGATCCGACGGCGCTCGTCGGCGCGCCGAAGAAGGAACAGACGCTGCCCGCGCATCTTGGGGCCGACGAGATGACCCGGCTGCTCGACGCGCCCGACACGTCGTCGGTGGCCGGCCGGCGGGATCAGGCGATTCTCGAGCTGCTCTATGCGTCCGGGCTTCGGCTGAGCGAGCTGGTCGGCCTGGACCTCGAGGACGTCAATCTGTCGAGCCGCATCGTGCGCGTGCGTGGCAAGGGCGGCAAGGAGCGCCTCGTGCCGTTCAATCGAACGGCGGCGGGCGCCCTGCGGCTCATGACGGCCGATG
>JANOGJ010000387.1:0-2287 GCA_031405995.1 Acidobacteriota bacterium | reverse complement strand
CGGGGAAGTCCGCGCAGATTCCGCTCTTTGTCTGGCTCCCGGACGCGATGGAGGGCCCCGACGCCTGTCTCCGCCCTCATTCACGCGGCGACGATGGTGACGGCCGGCGTGTACATGATCGCGCGGAACGCGGTGCTCTTCAGCCACGCGCCGTTCACGCTCGACGTCATCGCGGTCGTGGGCGTGCTCACCGCGCTGATGGCCGGGACGATCGGCCTCGTGCAGAACGACATCAAGCGCGTGCTGGCGTATTCGACGGTCTCGCAGCTGGGCTACATGTTCCTCGCCCTCGGCGTCGGCGCGTTCGCCGGCGGCATCTTCCACCTCTACACGCACGCGTTCTTCAAGGCGCTGCTCTTCCTGGGATCGGGCGCGGTGATCCACGCGCTCCACGGCGAGCAGGACCTGCGGAAGATGGGCGGCCTTCGCCACGCGCTGCCGGTGACCTTCTGGACGTTCCTCATCGGGACCATCGCCATTGCCGGCGTGCCGCCGTTTGCGGGCTTCTTTTCGAAGGACGAGATCCTCTGGAAGACCTACAGCAGCGGCAGCACGGTCCTGTGGGCCATGGCGGTCCTCGCGGCCCTGCTGACGGCGACCTACATGTTCCGCCTGCTCTACCTCGCGTTCTTCGGCGAGCGGCGGCACGGCGCGCATCTACACGACGCACCGCCGGCCATGGCCATCGCGCTCATCGTCCTCGCGGTCGGGTCGGTCGGGGCGGGATTTGTCGGCGTGCCGCACGCGCTCGGAGGGCATAACCAGATCGAGGCGTTCCTTGCGCCGAGCTTCACGGTGGGTGGGGCCGCCGCTGAGGCCCACGCGGACACTTCGACAGAGCTTTCCTTGATGGCGCTCTCGACGCTCGTCGCCCTCGTCGGCATCGGCCTCGCGACGTTCATCTTTCTGCGCCGGCCCGGGACCGCGGATCGCATCGCGGACCGCTTTAGCGGCTTGCACCGGTTGCTGCTCGGCAAGTACTTCGTGGACGAGGTGTATGACACGGCCATCGTCCAGCCCATCAAGCGGCTGTCGACAGGCATGCTCTGGCGCGGCGTGGACGCGGGCCTCATCGACGGCACGGTGAACGGCGTGGGCCTCGTGGTCCGCGGCTGGAGCGCGGTGCTCCGGCGCCTGCAGACCGGCTCGGTGCGCGCGTATGCGATGTCCACGTTCCTCGGCGTGGTCGTGATCGTGGGCTACTACCTGTGGAGATAAAGCTGCCGTTGCTCACTTTGCTCGTGGTGCTGCCGCTCGTCGGCGGCGTCGCGGTGCTCCTCCTCGGCCGCGGCCGCGATCGCGCGGCCCGCCAGGTCGCGCTGGCGACGTCGCTCGTCACGCTGGGCCTCGGCCTGATCGCCTGGCTCCAGTTCGACGCCACGTCGGCCGACTATCAGTTCGTCGAACGCCACGCCTGGCTGCCGGACTTCGGCATCTCGTACCACGTCGGCCTCGACGGCATCAGCCTGTTCCTCGTCGTGCTGACGACGTTTCTCACGCCGATTGCGCTCCTCTGTTCCTGGGAGTCGATTGAGGACCGGGTGCGCGAGTTCTCGTTCTTCATGCTCGCGCTCGAGGCGGCGATGATCGGCGTCTTCGTCGCGCTCGACCTCTTTCTCTTCTACCTGTTCTGGGACGCGATGCTGATCCCGATGTACTTCCTCATCGGAATCTGGGGCTACGACCGGCGCATCTACGCGGCCATCAAATTCATGCTCTACACGATGGCCGGCAGCGTGCTGATGCTCGTCGCCATCATCTGGCTGGCGTATCAGCACGAGGCGGCCACCGGCCTCTTGAGCTTCGACCTCGCGGACCTGATCGCCCTGAACATCCCGGCCGCGCTGCAGACGTGGCTGTTCCTGGCGTTCGCGGTCGCGTTCGCGATCAAGGTGCCGCTGTTTCCGTTCCACACGTGGCTGCCCGACGCGCACGTCGAGGCGCCGACCGCGGGGTCCGTGATTCTGGCCGGCGTGTTGCTGAAGATGGGCACCTACGGCCTGCTCCGGTTTGCGTTTCCACTCTTCCCGCAGGCGGCCCTCGAGTTTGCGCCGATCATCGGCATGCTTGCCGTGGTGGGCATCGTGTACGGCGCGCTGGTCGCCATGGTCCAGCCCGACATGAAGAAGCTGGTCGCGTATTCGTCGGTGAGCCACCTTGGCGTCGTGGTGCTGGGCCTCTGTGCGCTCAACGTTCAGGGCGTGCAGGGCGCGGTCTTTCAGATGCTCGCGCATGGCGTCTCGACCGGCGGCCTGTTCCTGATCGTCGGCATGCTGTCGGACCGCCG
>JANOGJ010000306.1:0-2426 GCA_031405995.1 Acidobacteriota bacterium | reverse complement strand
GATCATTCGGATCTCTACCAGCCGTTCGACGCGGACGGCCCTGCGCCAACGGCCAACCCGGCGCTCGGAGACGACGAGGCGCTCGTGATGATGAACGCGTAGCGACGAGACGCGATCAAGAGTCCCGAAGATCAGGTGAGCCGCTTGGCTTCGGCGACGTCGCGCGGCGGTGTCTGGCTATTTCACGCGGGCGCCCGAACCGAACGTGTTCCCTACGAGGGCCGGGGCGGTGCTCTGCGCGACGTGACAGGCCGTGCACGCATATCGTGCTCCCGCAACCTTGTCCCTGACGACGCCAGGGGCCGCGCGCCAGTCGATCAGGTGACTGCGGGGCACCTGCGGCGGGTCGGCGGGGTCGGTGCTGCCCGAGGCGTGGCACAACAGGCAGAGATTCTCCTCGCGCGTGATCGGCACGACCCCGTCAAGGCTGTGCGGGATGAGCGGCGGTGCGCCGTCGTAGCTGCGCGGGAGGGCCTTGTTGTTGCCTGGCGCTTCGCCGGCAAACACGACGGCGGGCGGCACCGGGTCGTCGCCGAGCGCCGCTTTTCGCAGGCCCAGGTCGCGGTCCGGCACGCCAATGCGGTACGACGCGGACCGGTACGCCACCACACCCCAGGCAATCACACCGGCGCTGACCAGGGTCACGGCCGCCATCCCTGTCCGTCGCATCACCCCTCGCTCCCTGCCGATTCGTTCGCCTTGTAGACCTTGACCGCGCACTTCTTGAAATCCGTCTGGCGGGAGATCGGGCACCCGGCATCGAGCGTGACTTTGTTGATGAAGACGTTCTCGTCGAACCACGGCACATAGACGAGGCCGCGCGGCGGGAGGTATCGGCCCTGCGTTTCGACCCGCGTACGGGTCCGGCCCCGTCTCGATTCGATCCAGACGGCGTCCTGTTGCTGCAGTCCCCGAGCGCGCGCGTCCTCGGGGTGCATGAACGCGAGCGCCGCGGGCATCGCCTTGTGGAGCTCCGGCACGCGCCGGGTCATCGTTCCGGAATGCCAGTGCTCGAGAACGCGCCCCGTGCTGAGCCACAGATCCCATTCGGCGTCGGGCACTTCGGGCGGGGCCGCGTAGGGCCTGAAGAAGATCTTGGCCTTGCCGGCGATGTCGACCGGCGAGGCGTCGGTCACGCCGTCGAGGGTGCCCCGCGGCACCTGCTTCATCGCGGGCCCGTAGAAGTCGAAGCCGGCGGCCTTGGCCGCGTACGGATCGTACTGGCTGTTGAAACGCCAGCGTGTCTCCCGGCCGTTGACGACCGGCCATCGCAGGCCACGCACGTCATCGGCGTAGTACGCGTCGAAAGCCGCCAGGTCGTGGCCATGTCCGCGCCCGAACGCGGCGTACTCCTCGAACAACGCTTTCTCGGGGAACCAGTTCTCGCGGAGGTGGGCGACGGTGTCGTTCGCCCGCCCTTTGGCAATCGGGTCCGGCCAGGCGACTTTCTGGTTGGCGCTCGTGGCGAACAGCACTTCGTACAAGGTGCTGTCGGGTCGGTAGCCGAACGCGCCGATTCCGCCGAGCACGCTCGGCAGCCGGCCTTCCGGGACGCCCTCGGCCTTCAGGCCCGCAACGGGCTGCTCGCTCCATAGCGCGCCCACGGTCAGGCGCTTCGAGAATTCCAGGATCTGCCAGAGATCGGATCGCGCGTCGCCCGGCGCGCGGACCTGCTGGCGCCACATCTGCGTGCGGCGTTCGCTGTTGCCGTAGGCGCCCCATTTTTCGAAGATCATGGCGGACGGCAGGATCAGGTCGGCGACCTTGCATGAGATGCCCGGATAGGCGTCCGAGACGACGACGAAGGCATCGTTCTTCCGTGCGGCCTCGACCCAGCGGGTGGCGTTCGCGGTCGCTTGGAACGGGTTGGTGACCTGCACCCACAGCCACTTGAGGCGTCCATCCTCGAGGTCGCGCATCATGCGCGTGATGTCACTTCCCGGCCGGGGATTGATCGTGCCGGCCGGCAGGCGCCACACTTCCTCGGCGCGCGCGCGGTGCGCCGGGTTGTCGACCACCATGTCGGCGGGCAGCCGATGCGCGAACGTGCCCACCTCCCGGGCCGTGCCGCAGGCCGACGGCTGGCCCGTGAGCGAGAACGCGCTGTTGCCCGGCTTGGCGAACTTGCCCGTCAGCAGGTGCGCCATGTAGGCCTGTTCGTTGACCCACGTCCCGCGCGTGTGCTGATTGAACCCCATCGTCCAGAAGGAGATGACCTTGCGCGCCCGGTCGGCGTAGACCCTGGCCAACTGGACGAGCTTGGCCTTGAATTCGTCGAGCGGCTCGTCGGGATTCCCACGCGCCAGCGCCGCCACGGCGTCGAGCGTGTAGGGTTCGACGGCCCGCCGGAAATCGTCGAACGAGATCAGCCAGTGTCGTCCTGGCTGGTCGCGCATCGCCTGGTCGACCAACGCGCCTGCGGCCTG
>JANOGJ010000281.1:0-5281 GCA_031405995.1 Acidobacteriota bacterium | reverse complement strand
GTCCGCTGGCTCATCCCCTGGTCCGCTGGCTCATCCCCTGGTCCGCTGGCTCATCCCCTGGTCCGCTGGCTCATCCCCAGGGTCCGCTGGCTCAGGTGCAGACCGTGTCAATATCATCCCCCATGCGCATTACACGGATCTTCGCCCACCGCGTCGAACTGCCCCTCGTCGAAGGCCGCTACAGCTGGTCCGGCGGCAAGTCCGTCTCGGTCTTCGACAGCACCATCATCGGCGTCGAGACCGACACCGGCCTCGTCGGCTACGGCGAGGTGTGTCCGCTCGGGCCGTTCTATTTGCCGGCCTACGCCGAGGGCGTGCGCGCGGGGCTGCGCGAGCTCGGGCCGCACCTGATCGGCGAGGACCCGCGCGAGCTGGCGAAACTCAACGCGCGCATGGACGCAGCCCTCAAGGGTCACCCCTACGTGAAGTCTGGCATCGACATGGCCTGCTGGGATCTGCTCGGCAAGGCGACCGGCCTGCCGGTGTGCGTGCTGCTCGGCGGCCGATTTGGAGAGAAGGTCCAGCTGTATCGCGCGATCTCGCAGGAATCACCCGAGGCGATGGCGAAGAAGGTCGTCGGCTACCGCGCTGAAGGCTACACGCGCTTCCAACTGAAAGTTGGCGGGGATCCAGACGAAGACATCGCGCGCATCCGGGCGGTGCGGGCGATGCTCCAGCCAACCGACCGGCTCGTCGCGGACGCCAACACGGGCTGGACGCAGCACGAGGCGATGCGCGTCACGCGCGCCGTCCAAGACGAGGACGTGTACATCGAACAGCCGTGCCTCACCTACGAGGAGTGCCTCGCCGTCCGCCGGCACACCGACCACCCGTTCGTCCTCGACGAGAACGTGGACAGCATCGAGATGCTGCTGCGCGCGCACGCCGACCTGGCGTGCGACGTCGTCAACCTCAAGATCAGCAAGCTCGGCGGCCTGACCAGGACTCGCCAGGCGCGCGACTTGTGCGTGACGATGGGCATCGCGATGACGCTGGAAGACAGCTGGGGCGGCGACATCACGACCGCGGCCATCGCGCATCTTGCTCACAGCACGCCCGAGCCGCTGCGCTTCACCGCCACCGACTTCAACAGCTACGTGTCGGTGAGCACCGCCGACGGCGCGCCCCGCCGCGAAAACGGCTGGATGCGCGCGAGCACCGAGCCCGGCCTCGGCATCCGCCCGCGCATGGACGTGCTCGGGCCGAGAGTGGTGGAGGTCGGTTAGTGGGCCGATAACTCAATACGAGTGTCGGCCCCCGAACGCGATCCGCGCAACGCGCCCGGCGACTTCTACGTCGTCAAAGACTGCTGCACGCTCTGCGGCCTTCCGAAGGACATCGCCGGCGCGCTGTTCCAGTCCGACGACACCGGTTGCTGGGTCGCGCGCCAGCCCCAGGATGCCCCCGAACGCGTGAAGATGCTGAAGGTCGTGGCCGAACAGGACCTCGGCTGCGTGCGATACGGCGGAACCGACGAAGACGTCCTCGGCGCACTATGGCACTTGGATCGGCGGGAAGCCGCGGATCATCGCGTGGCTCGACCGGAGAAGCCTCAGGTCTTCGTCATCGACGGCGAACGCTTCTCGACGCTCGCGGGATTCTTCGAGGAAGTCACCCGCGTGCTGATTCCCGGCGCCGATTGGGGCCGGAACCTCGACGCCTTCGACGAAATACTGAGCGGCGGATTCGGCACGCCACCCGGCGGCTTCGAGATCCGATGGGTCAACCATCACGTGTCAAAGGACCTGCTCGGCCGCCGCGATCCGCGCGTGTTCGACCAGCTGGTCGAGATCATCCGCGCGCACGGGCCAGGCGGGGAAGAAGCTGAGGACGGCGTGCCGCTCGTGCTGGACTGAGGCCTGCCGGGTCTGAAGACCCGGCCTCCATTCCGGCGACGCGGCGCGCAACGCGACGCCGGCCGTCGTGCGGTCACAGAACGACGACGGCCAGGGCCGTCGTCAGTCTGTGCCGCATTCGTCTGTCAGACAGTCCTTACTTGACCGGCAGCATCACGACCTTGGTGACCGTGATGGTGTCGCCCTTCAGCTCGCCGGTCAAGTCGATGACGTGACCCGCGTGCTGGGTGATCGCCGGCATGTCCTGGTTGGCGATCTTGTAGATGACCGGCTTCTTGTCCTTCTCGGTCACAAACACGAAGCCGCCCTTTTTCGCGCAGCTCACGGCGCAGTCGTGGTCCTTCTGCATCGTGCCGCCGTTCGCGCCGTGCGAGGCGCCGCACATCGCGTCCGACACCTTGCCTCTCCAGGTCTCCTCGGCCGCGCCGAGTGACCGCACCGACATCACTGCCGCGACCGCAATCGCCGCGACGAACAAACGTGTTCCGAGTTTCATACCTGCCTCCAAAAGAAGAACCGGGGGAGCCCTAGGATACCTCGATTCGGGGTCGCTTGGCGTAGAACACCGCCACCGAGAGGAATCCCAGCGCAAATGGCACCCCTGCCCAGTCTTTGTACGCCTCGCGGTCGAAGAACTCGCAGAGCATCCAGTAGGCGTTCGCCGTGATCCAGAAGCAGATCGCGAGGTTGATCCAGAAGACGTGTTCGGCCGCGGACCGGATGGCGAGATAAATCGCGACGCCGATCGTCGGCAGGATCATGGCGGTGCCCAGGACGCGCCACTCGAGCATCCAGCACGTGTCTTTGACCAGCCAGAGAAGGATATGGACGTTGTCGAAACGGGAGGAATGCGTCATTTCCTTCCCACCAGCTCCTGAAACCAATTGACGATGACGTTGAAGTGAATCGCGGCGCGGCTCTGCTCCGATTCCTTGATCAGAAGGAACCGGTCGCCGCCGGCCGAGACGTCGAAGTTGCTGAGGTACGGCCCTTCGAAGAGCTGCGCGGGCTTGGACGAGCTGAAGGACGGCGTCGTGGTCACCGACACGGCCATGATTTTGCCCGGCGGCGTCCAGTAGAAGAGTTGCCGCCCGTCGCGACTCCACCGCGGCGACGTGCCGCCGCCGCTCGAGATCACGTACTTCCCGACGAGCGACGGAAACGACTGCACCGTGATCTCGAGTTGTCCGCTTTCGGCCGACGCGTAGGCGAGCCACTTGCCGTCCCAGGAGATTCGCGGCGTGTCTTTGTTCCAGGAGGACTCGAGGAGCGCATGACGGGTCGGCTCCTTGTCCATGGTCAGATACGACAATCCGCCGCCGACCTCCTCGATGGTCAGCACCTTGCCGTCGCCCGACCAGGAATTGGGCCACTGCGTGCGGGCCTTGTCGGTGGTCAGCCGCTCCTCGGTGCCGCTGCCGTCGGCGGGCCGCCAGTAGAGGTTCGAGGTTCCGTCGGCCCGGGCGCTCCCGTACGTCAGGCGCGCGCCGTCGTGCGTCCAGACCGGGTACTGGCTCGTGCCGTCGAACGTGCGCTTGTCCAGCGTGCCGCGCGCCGGGTCAAACACCCAGATCTGCATGGCGCCATTGGGATCAGCAATTTCCAGCGCGACGAGTTTCCCGTTCGGTGACAGGCTCGCCGCCAGATACCGCCCGCGTTCGGTCCGCACCGGGGTCTCCCCGCCCTTGCGATCCACCCAGACGAGCGACATCTCCGCCGACGCCTCGGCGCCTGGTTCATAGACCAGCACGCCGTCCGTGCTGACCGCGAATCGGCCGTGCCCCGTGGCCGTGCTGGCCGCCACGCGTTCCACAACCGGCCGCGCCGGCCCCGTGACCTTGAGCGTCCTGGCATCGAAGGGCACCGCGACGAGTCCCTCCGGCCGCGTGTAGATCACGTGGCCCGTGGCGACGTACCGGCCGTCCGACCCTCCCCGGGCGACGACTTCGCGTTCGTGCGTGGCCAGCGATTCGGCGTACATCACGGCGGAGTCAAACCCGGTGTCCATCCAGGAGGTGTAGAGAATGGCCTGGCTGCCGGGGAGCACCTGGGCCCAGCGATGACTCCGCTCGTCCTGACGCATTTGGGTCACGGCCTCCGGCGTGCCGCCCGCCGCCGACACGCGCTGCACCGGTCCGCCCGACACGGAGAAATAAATGAAGTTGTCGTCGCCCCAACTGCCCCCCCGGAGGGTCGCGGGGAGCGGGCACAGGGGGAACGCGGCGCCGCCGCGCACGGAGACCTTCTTCAGCGTGCCGAATGCCGCAAACGCCAGCCACTCGCCATCGGGCGAGAAGAACTGCCCGTATGGAATCTCGGTGCCGGTGACCGGCGTGGCTTCGAATTGGTCCAGCCGGCGCTGATACAGCTGGCCGTTGCCCTGCGTCGAGCCGGCGGTAAAGGCCAGCGTCGTGCCGTCCGGCGAGAGGGCGAGGCTGCCGTTGATATTCGGGATATAGCCGACGCGGGCGCCCGCTTCGGCGGGAATCGTCATGCGGAGCACCGGGGCCGGCGCCGCGCTCCGACCGAAGGCGGTCCAGAGTGCCACGGCCACGAGCCCGAGCGCGGACACGAGCGCGACGCCCCACGCCAGCCGCTCGCGACGCTTGCGCGATCCCGCGGCGACGTGCGGTGCGGCCGCGACGACGCTGGACGAAGCGGATCCGGATCCTTCGCCCGCGATCCACTTCAATTGCAGCAGCAGGTCGTGCGCCGTCTGAAAACGCGCGTCCGGATCTTTCGCGAGGCAGGTGCGCACGAGGTAGTCGAGCGCGGGCGGCGCGACCGGCACCAGCTGCGAGACGGGCGGCGGCTCCCGCTCCATGATCGCCGCGAGCAGGCTCGCCTGGCTCTTGCCGGAAAACGCGCGCTGGCCGGTGACCATCTCGAAGAGGAGCGCGCCGAACGCAAAGATGTCCGCGCGCGCGTCGGCCTCGGCGCCTTCGACCTGCTCGGGCGCCATGTACTGAAACGTGCCGAGGATCGTGCCCTGGGCCGTGAGCGCCAGACCCTGCGCCGTCGGCAGCGGCGACGCGGCCAGGGCGGTCGGTGCGCCGGCGGCGATGCCGCTCGTGACCCCCATCTTTGCCAGCCCGAAGTCCAGGAGCTTGGACCCGGACTTCGTCAGCATGACGTTGCCCGGCTTCAGGTCGCGATGGACGATGCCGTGGCGGTGGGCTTTGTCGAGGGCGGAAGCGATCTCGATGGCGATCCGCAGCGCGTCCGTGAGGGGCAGGGCGCCTTTCGCCACGCGCGCGGCGAGCGTCTCGCCCTCGAGATACTCCATGACGAGGAACTCGACGTCCTGGTTTTGGCTCGCCGAAGCGCCCTCGGCGCGAAGGCGGCCCACGTCGTACAGCGTGCAGATGTGCGGGTGGGTCAGCTGCGAGATGCTCTTCGCTTCGCGCTCGAACCGGTCGCGGAAC
>JANOGJ010000241.1:0-2268 GCA_031405995.1 Acidobacteriota bacterium | reverse complement strand
TGGAAGACGTCGTGGGATCTCGGCGTGAGCCTGACGTGGTCGCTGTTCGACGGCGGCCGCGCCCGCGCGGATCACGCCGCGGCAGTGGCCCAGGCCGACGCCGTGTCCCATCGCGTGCGCGAGTTCGACGCGCGCGTCGCTTTGGAGATCCGCCGGCGGCTGCTCGATCTGGAGTCCGGCCGGGCCGCGCTCGCGGCCTCGGACGAGGCGGTCGCCGCCGCAACCGAAGCCAGGCGCGTGGTCGCCGAGCGCTTTCGCGTCGGCGTGGCGACGAGCACGGACATCCTGGATGCGGAAGTGGCCCAGCTCGAGGCCGAGCTCGAGCGCACGCGGATCCAGACGGGCCAGCGCCTCGCGGAGGCCGCGCTCGTCCGCGCCGCGGGAGGCCGCTGATGAGTGGGGTGACACCAGGCGCCGTCCAGGCGCCGGTAATAAAAGTCGAGCACCTGACGCGCGCCTTCGGCGCGTTTCGCGCCGTCGACGACGTCACGTTCGACGTCCGGCGCGGCGAGGTCTTCGGCTTTCTCGGCAGCAACGGCGCCGGCAAGTCCACGACGATCCGCATGCTCTGCGGTCTGCTCAAGCCGACGTCAGGCCAGGCATTCGTCGCGGACATTGACGTCGCGCGCCGGCCCGATGACGTGAAGCGCCGCATCGGCTACATGTCGCAGCGGTTCTCGCTCTACGAACTGCTCACGGTCGACGAGAACATCCAGTTCTACGGCGGGTTGTATGGTTTGTCTGGTCAGCGGCTCGCCGACCGGCGCCGGTTTGCCCTCGACGTCGGCGGGCTCGTCGGCCGCGAGCGCGAGCTCACGCGCGATCTGTCAGGTGGGTGGCGTCAGCGGCTGGCGCTCGGCTGCGCCCTGCTCCACGAGCCGCCGATCGTGTTTCTCGACGAGCCGACCGGCGGCGTGGACCCGGTGTCCCGGCGCGACTTCTGGCGGCTGATCGACGACGTCTCGCGAACCGGCACGACGGTGCTCGTGACCACGCACTACCTCGACGAGGCGGAGCGGTGCGATCGCGTGGCGATCATGCACGCCGGCCGACTGGCCGCGCTCGGCACGACCGCGGATCTGAAGGCGGCGTTTCGAGACCGGCCGATCGTGGAAGTACGGTCGCCCGAGCCCGTCGCCGCGATGGCGTGGCTCGACGGCTGGGCGCCGGTGGAGAAGACGAGCCTGTTCGGCACGGCCGTCCACGCCGTGCTGCGCGACCGGACGCTCACGCCCGAGGCGGTGGGCCGCGCGCTCGCCGCCGCCGGTCTTTCGGCCACGGCTGTCTCGTTCGTCGTCCCGTCGCTCGAGGACGTGTTCCTGGATGTCGTCGATCGCATGGAAGCGGGGACCGCGGCGTGAGAAAAGCCTGGGCTGTGGCGGTGAAGGAGTTCCGGCAGGTCCGGCGGGACCGGCGGACGCTCTTCATCCTGCTGTTCGTGCCCGCGTTCTTTCTGTTCCTCTACGGCTACGCGCTGAACTTCGACATCCGCCACGTGCCCCTGGCTGTGCAGGACCGCGATGGGTCGCCGGAAAGCCGCGAGCTCATCGAAGTGTTCGTCGGCTCGACGTACTTCAACCAGGTCGCGACGGTGACGCGCGAGGCTGACATCGCGCCCCTCATGGAGCACGACCGAATCCGCGCGCTGCTCGTCGTCCCCGAAGGGTTCTCCTCGCGGCTGGCGCGCGGGGAGGTCGCCGAGGTGCAAATCGTCCTGAACGGCGACAACGCCAACACGGCGACGACGGTGCTCGGGTACGCCAACGCGGTGCTCGCGGACGCTGGCGGCCGGCTGGGGCCGCGCGCGCGTGCGACGGCGGTCGTGCCCGTGCCGCGCGTCTGGTACAACCCGGAGCTGCGCAGCACGCTCTTCCTCGTGCCGGGTCTCATCGCCTACATCGCGATGATCATGGCCGTCGTGTCGACCGCGCTCTCGATCGTGCGGGAGAAGGAACGCGGCACGATGGAACAGGTACGGATGTCGCCGCTGCCGACCTCGGCGTTCATCGCCGGGAAGACGCTGCCGTACCTCGCCTTGTCCCAAGTGTCGGCGACGCTGGTCATCCTGGCCGCCATGGCGCTGTTCGACCTGCCCATGCGCGGCGACTGGCTGTCGCTCCAGATCGTCGTCGCCGTCTTCCTGGTGGGCGCCCTCGGCACCGGGCTGCTGGTGTCGACGCTCACTGACAGCCAACAGATGGCGTTTCAGGCGGCGATGCTCATCGCGTTCCTGCCGACATTCATGCTGTCCGGCTTCATCTTCCCCAT
>JANOGJ010000664.1:0-2735 GCA_031405995.1 Acidobacteriota bacterium | reverse complement strand
ATCGATTGAGCTTTTCGCTAACCCTGGGCCAGCGACCCACGTGCGTCACGGCGGGGGAGTAGACGGCGTTCGGAATCGCGCTCGTGGTCGCGGCGGCGATCTACAGCGCGCGGCGCCGTCCTTCGTAGGGCGGTTCTAGCCGAGAATCTCGTTCAGGCCGTCGAGCGCACGGGCCACTTCCTCGTCGGCCGCCCGCGCGAGCCGGGGACCGAGGCGATCGACGGACAGCGTTCGAACCTGGCTGATCTTGATCCAGGATCGCTTGTCGAGCCCGGTCGCGCGACTCTCCAGCGTCAAAGGAAACCCCGCCCTGGGCTCCTGGCTCGTCATCGCCATCGCGATGACGGTGCCGGACCGATCATTGAAGACGTCGTGGCTCAGGACAAGCACAGGCCGGCGTCCTGCCTGTTCACGGCCGCGCACAGGGTTCAAGTCCGCCCAGCGGATCTCACCCCTCAGTATTCGGGCCATGATTCCAACGCGTCCAGCAGGCCTTCGTCAGCGAGGCGCTTTTCGTCGCGCGGGTTCAGCTTGGCGGCTTCGCGCGCCAGCCTGGTTCGGGCCAGACGGTGAAGCTTATCGGCCAGCGCGGCTTCGACGGCCTGACTGCGGTTCCGGAAACGCTTCCGCTCGACAAGGTCATCGACCTGGTCGAGTAGGGCGCTCTCCAACGTCAGCGCAACTTTCGTCTTCGGCATAGGTATGACGTATCATCATACCCCACGGACTGCGCGACTAACGTACCAGGCGTACCCGGCTTATTTCCCCCTCCAGTTCGGCCAATTGATCACGAGGGCCCTGCCGGCCGCTGAAGTGACCAGAGGATCGCCGCTCGTCGACCTCGACACGTTTCTCACGTCGGGCTCGGCGAGCCTGGCGCTCGTCGCCCCGGCCCGCTCGCACGCGGCGGGGCAGTGGCACACCGCCGCCCTCGTCTACGCCGGCCGGGAGATGTCGCACTATGTCGACGGTCGGCGCGAGGCGTCGGGGCTGGTGTCGTTCGCGCCGCTCGGCTCCGGCCGCACGGCGCTCGGCGTCCGCCTGAATTCAGGTGTCGTGGTTCAAAGGGCGATTGCGCCTCGTGCGCGTGACGCCTGAAGCGTTGCCGGCCGAACGCCTACTGAAGACTTGAGCTACACACCCGCGTGCGTTCGGCTGCGGCGGGCCTTCGGTATCTGGTTTTCCAGCCCAGTGAGCCGCTGACCCTCCCCAGGGGGCCAGCGAGCCAGCTGCGCGAGATCCTGTTGCCCAGGGACCGGCGCGGGCCGCCGCTGAAGCTGGCTTCAGCGCCGACCCCGTCGAACAACGGTGCGGGCGCAGCAGCAGCAGGAGTTACTGGCCACGTTCCGCACGGAGGAAGCGCGTTGGGCCGAGTTGGTGACGAGGCTGGAGAGATTATCAACCGCTGACGCGCACTTTGCTCAGCATCCAGCGATAAAGCCAGATCACCAGCCCGCTGAACGCCAGCGCGCCGAGAATCGGCGCGAGCGCCGGTTCCTCCGAGAAGATCGCCAGCGGCCCGTCGCTCGAGAAGCCGACGATGAGGCCGGCGTTGATGACGCCGAAGAGGCTCTCGCCCACGATCATGCCCGACGCGACGAGCGTGCCCAGCCGCTCCGCCCGCGCGGGATCCTTGGCGGCCTTGGTCGCCTTCGCGTACCACGTCGCGACCACGGCGCCGACGACGACGGCAAACGTGGCCGACATCGGCAGGTAGATGCCGATGCCGACGGCCAGCGGCGGAATGCGCATCTTCTTCATCGCGCCAAGCGCGGCGTCGAGCGCGATGAGTCCGGCGCCTACGAGCAGGCCGATGCCGATCATCTTCCAATCCAGGCTGCCGCCGACGACCCCCTGCGCGAGCGCGGAAATCAACGTCGCCTGCGGCGCCGGCAGCGGATTCTCGGTCACCACGCCGACGTTGGCGGCGCCGGCGAACCCGTAGGCCTTCGTCAGCAAATTGAGGATGGATGGAATCACGGCGGCCCCCGCGACGACGCCGACGATGAGCGCAATCTGCTGGCGTCTCGGCGATGCGCCGACGAGCTGGCCGGTCTTGAGGTCCTGCAGGTTGTCGTTCGAGATCGTCGCGCACGCGAACACCACGCCCGTCACGAAGAGCGCGAACGCGACGAGCGCCGGCCGCATTTCCGGCGTGGGCGAGACGACGATCAACATGATCGACGCGCATGAGACGATGCCGAGGATGCCGATGCCGGAGATCGGACTGTTGGACGCGCCGATCAAGCCGGCCATGTAGCCGGCCACGCCGGCGATGAGGAAGCCGACAACGAACACGAACGGCACGGCGATCAGCGTGAGGGTGACCGCGTGTTCGGCCAGCGGACTCGCCGCCGCGAACGAATACGCCAGCGCGCCGGCGATCGCCAGACAGACGACTGTGAGCATCGCGATCCAGGTCGGTGAGAGGTCGCGGTCGAGTTCGTCGCCCGTCGCACCGCCCTTGGACGACTTGATCGTGCTGATGAGTCCGCCGATGACGGGCTTCGCGAGCGTGGCGAGCGTCCAGATCGCCGCGATGCCGATCGTCCCCGCGCCGATGAAGCGGACCTGCGTGCGCCAGATCCGCATCGTGTGCGCGGCAAGCTCGGCGCCGTCCGCCGAAGGCTGAAGGTAAGTAAGGATGGGCACGGCGAACACCCAGGCGATCAGGAGCCCGGCGAGCATGGCCATGCCGACCGACAGGCCCACCAGATGTCCCGCCCCGAAGAGCG
>JANOGJ010000195.1:0-6363 GCA_031405995.1 Acidobacteriota bacterium | reverse complement strand
GCCGCCGACCGCGAGTGGCTGGCGGGGTCTCGCCGCCGAGCGTGGCATGGCCGTCATCTCGGACGAAGTGTTCGCTGACTATCCGCTGAGCGTGCGCGAGGGTGCATCCAGTTTTCGCGGCGAGGCGCGCGCGCTCACGTTCGTGCTCGGCGGGATGTCGAAGTCGGCCGGCCTGCCGCAGGTGAAGCTGGCCTGGATGATCGCGAGCGGGCCGGACGCGCTCGTGTCCGCGGCGATCGAGCGGCTCGAAATGATTTGCGACACGTATCTCTCGGTGTCCACGCCGGTACAGGTGGCGGTCCCCGCGCTGCTCGCCGCAGGGGCGCGGGTGCGCGCGGCGATCCAGGCGCGGCTCCACCGCAACCTGGCCGCGCTTCGAGCGGGCCTCGCGCGCTATCCGGCCGTTGAGCTGCTCGAGCCCGAAGCGGGCTGGTCGGCCGTGTTGCGGGTGCCGGCGACGACGTCCGAGGAGGCGCTGGTCATTCGGTTGCTCGAGGACGCCCGCCTCATCGCCCACCCCGGGCATTTCTTCGATTTTCCCGCCGAGGCGTACCTGGTTGTCAGCCTGCTGACTCCGGAAGCCGTGTTCGACGCGGGGCTCGACCGCTTGCTGCCGATCGTGGCGGGAGGCGGAGCGTAGTGGCGCGCCACGCCGGGCTCATGCTGCCGCTGTTTTCCGCCCCAGGTACGTCGAGCTGGGGACTCGGTGAGTTTCCTGATCTCGTCCCGCTCGCGTCGTGGGCGGCGACGGCCGGGTTCGACCGTCTCATGTTGCTGCCGCTCGGGACGCTGCCTGACGAAGTGACGTCGCCGTACTCCGCCATGACGGCGATGGCGATCGATCCCGTCTACATCTCGATGGACGCGGTCGAGGACTTCGGGCATGCCGGTGGCGTCGCGGCGCTTTCCGAGGCGAGCCGGCGTGATCTCGAGGCGGCGCGGCGATCCACGCGCGTACGGTATGCCGAGGTCCGCCGGGCCAAGCGCGAGGCCCTGGACCTCGCGTTCGGGCGGTTTTTCGACGAGGAGTGGAGCGCGCTGACGCTGCGCGCGTCGGCGCTCGCGGCCTACATCTCGCGCGAGCGCTGGTGGCTCGACGACTACGCGGTCTACTGCGCCGCGGTGGGCGCGATGGGCCAGGCGTCCTGGCGCGACTGGCCGGCGCCGCTGCGCGACCGCGCGCCCGGCGCCGTCGACGCGGCGCGCCGGCAACTGACGCGCGAGATCCTCCGGGAGCAGTACTGGCAATGGCTGGCCGAGACGCAGTGGCAGGCGGCCCGGCGCGCCGCGCACGACGCCGGCGTGACGGTGTTCGGCGATCTGCCGTTCATGGTGAACGCCAACAGCCCGGACGTGTGGGCGCGTCCCGCCGAGTACATGTTCGATGTCTCGCTCGGCGTGCCGCCGGACGCCTTCAGCGCCACGGGCCAGGATTGGGACCTGCCGACCTACCGGTGGGACGTGATTGCCGCCGGCGGGTACGCGTGGATCGACCGGCGCGCCCGCCGTATGGCCGCGCTCTTCGACGGCTACCGTGTCGATCATCTCGTCGGGCTCTACCGCACGTACGGCCGGCCCCGGCAGGGCGATCCGTTCTTCAACCCGGCAGACGAAGCCGATCAACTCAGGCAGGGCGAGCGCATCCTTCAGAGGCTGATTCAGTCGGGCGCGACGATCGTCGCCGAGGATCTTGGCGTCGTGCCGGATTTCGTGCGCGCGTCGATCGCGCGGCTCGGCGTGCCCGGATCGAAAGTCCTGCGATGGGAGCGCGCGTGGCACGCGGCGGGCCAGCCGCTCGGCGATCCGGCCACCTACCCGGCGAATTCGGCCGCGATGACCGGCACCCACGACACCACGACGCTCGCCGGGTGGTGGGCCGAGTCGCCGCCCGATGAGCGCGCGGCGGTGGCCGCGATGCTGGCGTCAGCCGGCGCCGCGGGCGTCGATCCCGGCGCCCCCTGGAGCGATCGCCTGCGTGACGCCCTGCTGGCGTCGATGTATCGCGGCGGGTCCGGCGAGCTGTTCCTGCCGATTCAGGACGTCTTTGGCTGGCGCGATCGCATCAACACGCCCGCGACGGTGACCGACGACAACTGGACCTACCGGCTGCCGTGGCCGGTCGATTCCCTCTCGGCCCAGCCCGAGGCCATCGACCGCGCGGCGTTCTGCCGCGCCCAGGCGGTCGCGAGCGGACGCGGCCAGGGCGCGCCGTAGCGTCGCGACGAACGACGTCTGGTAGTACAGCCAGCAGACACCGTAGGCTACAGAGGACTGGCCGTCGCTGCGGCGGCGACTGGGGGAGGTCACACTGTGCGTCGCTTAGTACTCGGGCTTCTCGTCATCGGGTGGTCGGTGGCCGTACCCGCTGCCGCCGAGGCACTCGAGGGCCGTCTCGTCGACGGCCGGACGGGCCGTCCGATCGCGAACGCGGAGGTCACGATCGCGGGATTGACCGGCGCCGTCAAGACCGACGCGGACGGCCGGTTTTCCTGGAAGCCCGATCCAACTCCGCCCTTTCTTATCATCGTCATCATGTCGGATGGGCGCGTCGCCAAGCCGATCGCCGTGGAGCGACTGGATCCGGCCGCGGTGTTGACCGTGACCGTCGAGGCGGCGGTCAACGAGCAGGTCACGGTCGCGTCGGGCGTCGCGCCGAGCATTGATGCGGCGCCTGGCGCCGCGATGACGCTGCTCACGGCGCGCGATCTCGTACAGCGCGGCCCCGCCAATCTGATGCAGGCCGTCGAGAACGTCCCCGGCGTGAGCCAGGTCTCCGAGGGCCACGCGGCCGTGCCCGCCGTGCGCGGCCTCGCGCGCGGCCGTACGTTGATTCTCATCGACGGCAGCCGCGTCTCGTCGGAGCGGCGCGTCGGGCCGAGCGCGACGTTCATGGACCCGTCCATTGTGGAGAGCGTGGACGTCGCGCGGGGACCCGGATCGGTCGCGTACGGATCGGACGCCTTCGGCGGCGTGATCTCGGTCCGCACGAAGCGCCCCGCGTACACCGGCACCCACGCGACGCTGTCCGCGACGGCGGGGGTGGGGATTCCCGACCATCGCGCGGAGTTCAGCGTCACCCGGGGGTTCGGCAGCGGCGGCGTCATCGTGTCGGGGCACGTCCGGGACGTGGAGGATTACCGAGGGCCTGACGAGACTGTGCTCAACTCAGGGTCGGCGGACCGTGGCGTGCTCGCCCGCGCGGAGCGGCGCCTCGGCCCCGGGCTCGTCACCGTGTCGTGGCAGAGCGATTTCGGCCGGGACATCGAGCGGCCCCGCGACAACTCGGGCGCGATCCGCTTTTACAGCCCCTACGAGGACTCGCACCGCTTCAACGCGATGTACGAGCGCACGAGCGTCGCCGGGCTCTCCGCCGTCCGGCTCTCCGGGTTCCTTGGATCCACCGACCAGCGGTCCGATCAGGATCGGGTGCCCACGCCGACGCGCGCGCGCGACATCGTGCGCGCGGACATCTCGGCGCGGGACTTTCAGGTCAGGGCCACGGGCGAGAAGACAGTTGGCGGCGCCCGTCTGGAGTTTGGCGCGGACATCAACGGCCGCGCCGGGCTCGAAGCGCACGACGTCATCATTCAGTACGATCTCTCCGGCGACATCGTCTCGAGCACGGACAACCTGTCGATCGACTCGGCCCGCCGCACGGACGCCGGCTTCTTCCTGCAGGCCGACGCGCCGGTGGCGAAGCGGCTGACCGCGGCTGGCGGCGTCCGCGTGGACCGCGTGACCAACGTGAACGACGGTGGCTATTTTGGGGACCGATCGGTCTCGCATGGCGCGGCCGCCGGCTTCGCCGCGATCACCGCGGGGCCCTTCGCCAGACTCACGCTCACCGCGCAGGTGGCGCGCGGCTTCCGCGACCCGACGCTCTCGGATCGTTTTTACCGGGGCCCGACCGGACGCGGGTTCATCACGGGCAACCCGGACCTGAAGCCGGAGACCAGCCTGCAGGTTGACCTGGGCGCCCGGTACGCGACCGGCCGCATCCGGCTGGCCGGGTATTTCTATCACTACCGCATCGCGAACCTCATCGAGCGCTACCAGACCGAGACGGACTTCTTTTTTTTCCGGAACCGCGGACGCACGCGGATTCGCGGTGTGGAGTTCGAGGCTCAGGCTGACCTCGGGCGGGGCTATGCGCTCGAGGCCGCCGCGCAGATCAGCCGCGGCCTGGCGCTGGACGACGGCGCTGATCTGGACGACATGTCGCCGGATTCCATCTCTTTCGTGCTGCGCAAGTCGATTGGCACGAAGTTCTCCGCGTTCGGCCGGCTCGCCGTGCTCGGCGACGACACCCGGCCCGGCCCCAGCGAGATTGCCGCGCCTGGCCACACCAACGTGGATTTCGGCGCCAGCTGGTTCGCCTCCAGCCGTATCGAAGTGCGCGGCGCGGTCAAGAACCTGCTCAATCAGGAGTACTACGCCAGCCCCGACCCTCGGTTCGTGCTCGCGCCTGGGGTGAACGGGTTTTTGACCCTGCACCTGAAGTTCTGATCCGCGGACGCCCCGGGATTACACTAGTCGGCCGGACATTCCGGCCTGCATGCCGTCCTTCCAGTACCTGATTCGCCAGTATCCCCTCCAGCAGGGCGCGCTGGAGATTGCGTACATCGAGGAGTACTTCAACGAGTTCCCGAAGCGCAAGACCGCCGCCGAGATCATGAACCGGCTCGAAGGCCGCGAGTCCCAGATCCTGATGGCCGAGGCGCCGCTGCCCGACGACCCGGCGTCCGTCGTGCCGGTCTCCTACAAGGTGTCGCACGAGCTGCGCGCTGAGGAATCGGATCCGACACTCGCCGACCTTGTCCGGCGGCTCGACGGCGTCATCGCCTTCGACGACCGCAAGATTCTCTACAATTGGCTGGGCGCGACGCGCCTCGACTGGCGCGGGCAGGGGCACTTCCGCGCGGTCACCGAGCGGCAGGAAGTGTGGGCGGTCGCCCAGGGCTACGACGAAGTGGTCGTCAAGACGAAGAACCGGCACTTCGACATGCGGGGCACGCTCGACAGCCTGCAGTTCAACGTGATCAAGGTGGAGCCGGCGGACGATCCGCTCGAATCGAAGGTGTATCTCAGCAAGCGATTGGGATCGCTCGTGAGGGTCTGAAGATGAGAAAGCCGCTGCTCGTCGCGCTAGTGCTAACGACTTCGCTCGGGGCATGGCAAACGCCCGCGACGGAGATCTACCTCGCGCCCCTCGACTCCGCTCGGGGCAGGCCCGATGCAGCCATCAACATCAGCAACAACTCCGGCTACGACAATCAGCCGAGCTTTCTTCCGGACGGATCGGCCGTGCTGTTTTCGTCGCAGCGCGACGGCAAGCAGATGGACATCTATCGCTACGACATCGCCACGCGCGCGCTGACACAGCTGACCAACACGCCCGAGGGCGAGTACTCGCCGCTCGTCACGCCAGACGGCAAGACGTTCTCCGTCATTCGCACGGAGGCCGACGCCACGCAACGCCTCTGGCGCTTCGATCTGGATGGCAGCAATCCTCGCCTGGTGCTGGAAAACGTCAAGCCGGTGGGCTATCACGTCTGGGTGGACGCGACGCACCTGGCACTTTTCGTGCTGGGCAGTCAGGGCCAGCCGAACACGTTGCAGTACGCCGACACCACGACCGGCCGCGCGGAGGTCATCGACTCCCGGATCGGACGCTCGATCCTGATGCGTCCCGGCACCGGCACGGTGTCCTTCGTCAGCAAGCCGGCGGAAGGAAGGTGGCTGGTGAAGGAGTTCGATCCGCGGAGACGCGCGATCGCGACGCTCACCGAGACGGCCGACATCAACAGCAGCGAGGATTGCGCGTGGCTGCCCGACGGCCGTCTGCTCATGGCCAGCGGCGCGAAGATCCTCGCGTGGACGAGCGGGTCGGGCTGGGCCGAGTACGCGGATTTCTCGTCGGGCGGGACGAGCCGCATCACCCGCCTGGCGGTGTCGGGGCGCTGGCTGGCGTTTGTGCGATAAGGGGTCGTACCTGTTTTCCACAGATTTCGGCCCTCTGGAACATCTCGGCTTCGCAGGAACGCAGGGGGAGAGAGGCAGATTTTCTCCATAACTCAAGTCTCTCCATGTCTACACTAGGACACTCCAAACTGCTCAGTCGAACAAATGACTACGCCGAGTCTTCGTCGAAAAAGCAAATCAACGCAACAACAATTCACTTGCAATGGTCGTGTGAGTTTTGTTTATACTTCCAAGATTCGAGCAATTCACACGCAATAGTCTTGTTTCAGTTGTTGTTTTCTACGGCGGCGTTCTGGTTGCTTTCTAACGTGTCCCTCGAGGCGATGCCTTGTTAGTCGCTGAGAATATTTATGGTTTTAGAAATGCCAATGGAACATCTTA
>JANOGJ010000185.1:0-10583 GCA_031405995.1 Acidobacteriota bacterium | reverse complement strand
AGGTGCTGGACTTCGGTCTCGCGAAGGGCGGGGGGCTGACCGAGGACCGAGGACCACGGACCGAGGACCTGGCGGCTCCCACCATGACCTCTCCGGCCATGACCGCCATGGGGATGATCATCGGCACGGCGGCCTATATGTCGCCCGAACAGGCGCGCGGCAAAGTCGTGGACCGGCGCGCGGACATCTGGGCGTTTGGGGTCGTGCTCTACGAGATGCTCACGGGCCGCCGCGCGTTCGAGGGCGAAGAGATCTCGGACGTCCTCGCCGCGGTGCTGCGCCAGGATCTGGACTGGACGGCCCTTCCGGCCGACACGCCCGCGTCGGTGCGGAGGCTCCTGCGACGCTGTCTGGAGAAGGATCCGAAACGGCGCCTCAGCGCCATCGGCGACGCGCGACTCGAGATCGAGGAGACCGACGAACCGCGCGACGCGGCTGCGGCAGGCCGAGCGCGCTCGTCCCGGACACCGATGCTCATCGGCGCAACCGCTGGAGCGCTCATCACCGCGGCGATCGCCGCGGCGGTCTGGACGGCGGCGCCTCGCGCGCCGGTACCGGACGGCGACGCGTCGCGGCTGTCGATCGTGCCGCCAGACGACCGCGCGTACTACTCGGATCCGGCCGAACACGCGATCTCGCCCGACGGTCGCATGGTCGCGTTCGTCATCGGCGACAAAGTGTCGTTTGCCGGATCGCAGATCTGGATCCGTAGCCTGGATACGCTCACCGCGCGCCGGCTGCCCGGCGGCGAGGGCGGGCACATGCCCTTCTGGTCGCCCGACAGCGCGCGTGTCGGTTTCTTCGCCGACGCCAAACTCAAGACCGCGGCGGTCGACGGCGAGCGCGCCGACGTGATCTGCGACGCGGCGAGCGGCCGCGGCGGCACGTGGGGGTCGGCCAACGTGATTGTGTTCGCGCCCGACGGCGCCGGTCCGCTCTTCAAGGTCTCGGCCAACGGCGGCGATCCGTCGCCGGTCACGACACTTGACACGGCGAAGAAGGACGTCGGACACCGGTTTCCCGTGTTCCTGCCGGATGGCGATCACTTCCTCTTCGCGGCGTTGCCGGGACGCGGCGGCAAGTTCGACATCTTCGCCGCATCGCTCGCCGGGGGCGCGCAGGAGCTCATCGGGCCGATGGAGACGTCACCGGCGTACGTCGATCCCGGCTGGCTGCTCTTCATGCGACAGGGCGCGCTCGCCGCTCAACGGTTCGACCCGGTCGGTCGCAAACTCACCGGTGAGGCCGTCGCGCTTCCTGATGAACCGGGCGGGCTGAACGACATCGCCAGTAGCTGGACGGCCGGACAGGTGGCTTCGGTGTCGCGGACGGGGTCGCTCGCCTACCTCACGGATCCGCCGGTCGATACCAAGCCCGTGTTCATCGACCTGTCGGGAACGATCTCGGCCGCGGTGGACCTGCCGAAAGGCCGCTACAGCAGCGTGAGCGTGTCGCCGAATGGGTCGCAGGCCGTGGTCGTGCGACAGTCGACGCGCACCGAATCGACGCTGTGGCTGATCAATCTCGCGCGCGGCGGCGTCACGCCCCTCACTGTGGCGCGCGGGCAGCAGGCCGGCGTCGTCTGGTCACCGGAAGGCCGGCGCATCATCTATATGAACGATCGCGACGGCTGGGAGAATCTGTACTCCAAGGACGTCGCCGGGGGCGGACCCGAGGTGCCCTTCCTGCAATCGCCCGCACCCTTCAAGCAGCCAGACAGCTGGTCCCCCGACGGCAAGTGGGTCGTGTTCCGGCAGCTCGATCCAGACACGTTTCAGAACGTCTGGGCCCTCGAGACCAGCGCCGGTGCCAAACCGGTCCTGCTCGCGCAGGGACCGGGCCGCGAACTGTCCGCCCGCGTGTCGCCCGACGGCCGGTGGCTGGCGTACCTGTCCGATGAGTCCGGGCGCGTCGAGATCTACCTGCAGCCGTTTCCCGCGTCGGGCGGCGTGCGCGTGCCGGTCACGACCGAAGGCGTGACCAATGTGTGGTGGGGCAAGGACAGTCGGAGTGTCTTCGCGGTCAACGGGTCACGCGATCTGCTCGCCATCGACATCGAGTGGGGCTCGAGCCCGCGAGCCAAACCGCCCCGGCGGCTCGGCGCGCTCCCGCGCGGGATGGTGGCGCTCGACGTCATGCCGGACCGCACCCGACTTCTCGCGCTCGTGCCGGCCACGACCGCCGCCAGCTCGATCACCGTCGTGCAGAATTGGCAGCGGGCACTGGACGCGAAACGGTAGCGGGCCCCGAGCCCTGTCAGCGATCGGTGTCGGCGACAGGCGCTTGACCTCTGACCGCCATCGGGATCGCTTTGCCATCGGGTCGGCGCCAGGTCGTCCGAAACTCGCGGTCGTAGGTCCAGACCTTCAACCGCGTGTCCCGCCCGCACAGCACGACGAGGCAGCCGTCGGCCCAGTCCGGCTCGTGTTCTCCGTACTTGATCAGCCAGCCGAAGACGTCGGCGCGGAACTCCGGATCGTTCGTCGGCAGCGATTCGATCCAGAGGTCGTGGAGGACAGCTCGGAGCCGCTCTCGCTGCGCGCGGTGGGGCAAATGAAAGCACGCCTCCGCCAACACCGCCTCGCAGACGCGGAGTCCCGCCGGAGCGAGCCGTGTGAGGTGGGTCACGGCATCGCCATGCCGTGCATCCCGCGGGTCGCAGAGCGCGACCAGCGGCCCGGTATCGGTCAGAATCATCGCCGCCGGCGTCTCAACGCGCGCGCGATGGCCGCACGCGACGCCCCGCGGTCGTGAACGTCGTACGATCGCGCCGGCAGATCGACGGGATCCGGATACCGCTCGAGGATCCGGGCCATCACCTTCGACACGTCACGCGCCGCCAGGGGCCGCCGCAGCGCCTCGAATCGTGCATCGATCGCCTCGCGGACCACGTCCGAGAGCGCGACGCCGGTTTCGCGGAGCTTGCGCGCCTTGCGCACCCGGTCTTCGTCGAGCCTGACGTTCAGCAACCGCGAGCTCATGCCGTAAAGATATACCGTCTTTACGCACCCGGCAAGCCCCTGATGGTCAACATGGTGGCCGCCGCCTCGTCACACGCCCAACAGCGCCAGTGACGTGACCACCGCGCCCGCGACGATCACGGCCGCCGCGATCCAGCCGAGCAGATCGAGCAGGGGCAGCGGCACTTCATCGTCGAAGTTCCGCGCGGTGTCGACGACCAGCCCGGCCATGAAGAGTCCGGTGAGCGCGCCGCCGGCGTGGCCGGGATTGTCGATGTACCAGAACCCGAGCGCCCCGGCGGTGATGAGCCCCACAAACACCGACGCGGTCGCGCCTCGGAACGCCGCCGGAAACTTCACGGCCTGGCGCCGCGAAAACAGAAACAGATAGGCGATCACCCCGACGACCCCGCCCGAGGCGCCGATGGACGGCACCTCCGGCGGCAGGACCACGCTCGCGACGCTTCCGCCGAGGCAGGACATAAGGTACACGAGCGGCAGTCGCAGGCGCGAGGTCTTCGATTCGAGAATCGAGCCGTAGACGAGAAGCGCGCCCATGTTGCCGGCAAAGTGGTAGTAGCTGCCGTGCAGGTACGTGCCGCCGAGCAACCGCCACCATTCGCCGCCCAGAATGGCGCGCGGCTCGACGGACGCGACCGCCACGGCGCGCTCGAGGCCGACGAACACTTCGAGCAGCGACGGCACGGCGACGCACACGATGATCCCGCGCGTGAACCACGCGCGCGCCTTCACGGCGTCGCTCATGATCTGCACGGTTTCCTGCTGGATCTCGGCGAGGCGGTCCGGATGCATGCGGCCGTCGCGCGGGTGCGCCTCCCGCCACTCCTGCCAGCGGCGAAGGTTCTTCCAGGCCTCAATGGCCACCGCGCCCAGGAGGGGCACCGCGACCTGGAATGGGATCTCGTCCCGCCAGATGAGCCAGGCGATGCCGCCCACGACCGTCCCTAACCCGTACAGAATCGTGTTCCGCTGGAAGTCCTCGAGCGCCTCCCAGTGCAGGCGATCGGCGCGCCGCGCGTCCTTGGGTTTCCGATGCGCGGCCGGCGGCAGAGGCACGGGTGACACTCCGATCTCAGAGGGCGACGTACCGGTACATCAGGCGAATCAGCCTGTAGGCGCGCGTCATGTCCTCGGCCGTGAACGTCACCGTATAGCCGTCGACCTGCGTGACGCCGGGAATCGCGGTGAGAATCTGCGGGATCGTCGTGTCGGCGAGCCGCAGCCGCACGCGGATCGGCGGCGTCAGCACCCAGGGGTTCGCCGACGCCATCGCGGCCAGCGCCTTGATTGTCGCCTCACCAAGCTCGCGCTGCACCTCGGTTGGATGCCGGAGCCTGGCGGCCTGCGGCGTGATCGCCGTCTTGGTGGCGACGGTCAGCGCCGAGCGCACCGTGCTGGAGAACTGCGTCGCGAACGCGGCGTCGCCGCTCGCGAGGATCACGGGCACGCCGAGCGCGCCCGCGTAGGCGGCGTTCAGCTCGCCCTCCCCCACTTCGACGTCGTTCAGCCACAGGCCCTTCACGCTGCCGGTGCCGGTGTGGGCCAGGAATCCCTGCGGCGTGCCCGCGCGCGAGTGGTAGCCGAGGAAGATCGCGCCCGTGAACGTCGCGTCCAGCCCTTCGACCATACCTACGGGCTTGACGGCGCCCTGGATGTAGGCGACGCGCGGGTCGAGCTCGGTGTGCAACAGGTTCTGCATGTCGCCGTGGGAGTCGTTGACGAGGATCTCCGCGGCGATGCGCTCCGCGCGGCCGCGAGCGAAGATCGCGCTGGCCACGGCGTTGACCTCGTCGGTCATCAGACGCCGGCCCGTCGCGTAGTCCTTGCCGGCCGCCTGTGTCATCGCGCTGGTGCCGATGCCGCCGATGCCTTCCATGTCGACCGAGATGAAGATTTTGACGGGCCGCTGCTGCGCGGCGGTCGGCGCGCCCGAGGCGGCAAGCAGCGTCGCCGTGAGGGACGCCAGGACGAGGAAAGTTGGACGCATGTGGACTCCTGCTTGAACGTCATCCGCCAGATAGCGCGGGCGCGATTATACGCGAACCTCATGTTGACCAACACTGTTGACCATGTTAGGCTGATCTACGTGGACGCGATGCCGATCTCGAAGTTCAAGGCCCAGTGCCTGGCGGTGATGGACCGGGTGCGGCGCACCGGCCGGCCGGTGCGCGTGACGCGCTACGGCCGGCCGATCGCTGACGTGGTGCCCGCCGGGCCGGCGGCGCCCGTGACGCGGACCCTGGGGTTCCTGAAGGACGCCACCACGATCACCGGAGACCTGGTCGCGCCCGTGACCGCCACCCGCGACTGGAACGCCCTCAAGTAGCCCATGCGGCTGCTGCTCGACACGCACGTCATCGTCTGGGCGGCGTCCGGCGCCGAAGGACTCGATCGGCGTGCGGCGACGCTCTTGACCGACGCGCGCCATGAACTCTGGATGTCGTCCGTGAGCGCCTGGGAACTGGCGATGCTGTCAGAGCGCGGACGGGTCGATCTGCGGCCCGACCCTGAACGTTGGCTCGCGGCCGCGGTCGCGGGTCTGGCCATCCGGGAGGCGCCGCTCACGTCGACGATCGCCCTCGAGAGCCGGCGGCTGTCCATCCCGACCGAGGATCCCGCCGACCGCTTCATCGCCGCCACGGCGCGAGTTCATGAATGCGCGCTCGTGACGGCCGACGCCGCGTTGCGTCGCGTCCCTGGCGTGCGCGTGATCTTCTGCCGGCGGCCGAAGCGCCGGGCGTAGGCCACGGCACCGTGTCGTACGACGCGTTCATCGCTACCAGCCGCTCCGCTCCGACCCGCGCTTCGACGAACTGGTCCAGCGGATCGGTCTGAAGTAGACGTTCACGGCAGCGCCAACCGGCGCATGACGTCCGCGAATCTCGGGTCGTCGCGGATGCGCCGCCAGTCCGGGAACACTCGCGCGAAGATGATCAGGCCCGGCTCGCGCTCGTCGCAGGCCTGGCGCGCGAGATCCAGCGCGAGGTCCTGCTCGCCGATGGCGGCCGCGGACATCGCGAGGGCGGCCCGCGCCACGTAGCCGCGCGTGCTGCGCTCGAGCGCTTCCTCATGCAGGGCCCGCGCCTCTGGGAGTTTCCCCCAGTCTGCATACGCCACCGCGCACTGGGTCTGCGTGTAGGGGTGGCGGTCCGACACGGCCGCCGCGGCCGTGAACTCGGCGACCGACTGCTCGAATGCGCCGTGCCAGTGGGCGACGAGTCCGAACGTCCAGTGGGTCAACAGTGAATCGGACTCGCGCTCGACGGCCAGCCGCGCGGCCCCGATCGCTTCCGCGGTCTCGCCCGCAATGCCCAGCGTGAACGCCAGGATCGCCGCGGCATACGCCGACAGCGGGTCGGCCGCCAGAGCCCGCCGAGCTTCGGCGACACCGTCGGCGAGGCGGCCGTGCACGAACTGGAGGGAGAACAACGCGTACCAGCACCGGCCCTGCGTGTAGTCGGGGTTGAGTTCGAAGCAGCGCTGGAAGGCCGCGTCGGCACCAGCATAGTCCCGCTCCCACAACAGGAGCGCCATGGCGAGCGCGCAGTGGCCCTCGGCGAGCTCCGGATCGAGCTCAACGGCACGGCGCGCGGCCGTGAGCGCCTTCGGCATCGTGTCGCCTGGCGGCGCCATGCCCCAGTACCCCCGCACGGTGTACGTGTCGGCGAGCCCGGCCCACGCGGCCGCGAACCGCGGGTCCATCTCGACGGCGCGCCGCAAACACTCCGTGCCTTCAACCACGTGCTTCCCGCGCTTCAGGAGCAGCGTCCGCCCGCGCAGATACAACTCGTACGCCTGCACGTTCCCCGTGGCGGGTTTCACGAGACGCCCGGCGCCGCCCCCGGTCAGCGTCACCTTGAGGCGCTCGGCGATCGCGCGCGCGATCTCGTCCTGCACGTCGAAGATGTCGGCCATCTCGCGGTCGTACCGCTCCGACCACAGCTGAAAGCCGTTGGCGACGTCGATGAGCTGCACGGTCACGCGAACGCGGTTCCCTGCCCGCCGCACGCTGCCCTCGAGCACCGTGGCGACGTGCAGCTTGGCGCCGATTTCGCCGATGTCGATCGCCTTACCCTTGAACGAGAAGGAGGACGTCCGCGCGGCGACACGGAGACCGTCGATCTGGGTGAGGACGTTGAGCAGTTCCTCGGCGAGGCCATCGCCGAAGAACTCGTTGTCCGGATCCGCGCTCAGATTCTGAAACGGCAGGACCGCAACGGACGGGCCGGGCTCGGCCGGCGCCGCGGCGCCCGGCTTGAGCGCCCTCAGCACGTCCGCCATCGTCGCGAACCGCGCCGACGGATCCTTCTCGAGGCAGCGCGCGATGACGCGCGCCAGCTCCGACGGAACGGTCGCCCGCAGATCGGTCACAGGGCGCGGCGAATCGCGGAGGATCGACGACGCCAGTTCGGCCGACGAGCGTCCGCGGAACGGCCGCACGCCCGTCGCCATCTCGTAGAGCATGACGCCGAGTGAAAACACGTCAGTGCGGTGGTCGACGTCCAGCCCGGACACCTGTTCCGGCGACATGTACGCCGGCGTGCCGAGCACGGTGCCGGCCTCAGTGGCCAGACCGGTCGCGTCGTCTCCCGGCAGGGACGCACCCGCGGCACGCGTCTTCGCGAGCCCGAAATCCAAAACTTTCACCCGGCCGCTGATGTTGATGATGACGTTGGCGGGTTTCAGATCGCGATGCACGATGCCCTTCTCGTGCGCGGCCGCGAGCGCGGCCGCCAGCGCCTGGGCAATGTCGAGCAGGCGTTCGACCGGCATCGGCTCATCGGCCAGCACGCGATCGAGCGGCCGGCCCGAGACGAGCTCCATCGTCAGGAAGTGCACGCCCTCGGCCTGCTCGACCGAGTGAATCGTCACGATGTGCGGGTGGTTGAGCGCGGCCACCGCGCGGGCTTCTCGGCGAAATCGCTCCAGTCGTTCAGGATCGCCCGCCATCTCGGATGGCAGCACCTTCAGCGCGACGTCGCGGCCGAGCGACGTGTCCGTCGCGCGGTAGACGGCGCCCATTCCGCCGGAGCCGAGAAGCGAGACGATGGTGTAGTGGCCGAGCCGGTCGTTGGGTTTCATTCGACCGGTTTCACCTTGAGCACGCCCGCGCTCACGAGCGAGCCGGTGAAATCAAAGATGTGGCGCGCGCGCACGATGCCGTCGGGCGAGAGGTTGTACTCGGCGGCACCGAGGAACTCGACGCGCTTGCCGGGTTGGGTGTGGCCGAAGAACTCGCCGGCCAGCGTCCCTCGAAAATGCCAGAACAACGCCACGCGGCTGCCCTCGACGACGGGCTCGCGCCAGCTGAAGTCGAGGTCCGGAAAGGCCGCGAGCCAGTACTTGTAGACGTTCTCGATGTCCGCGCGTCCGCGGACGATGCCCGCGGCCGGACTCTCGAACGTGCCCAGCTCGGTGTGGTCCGAGGCCAGCCGCGCGGCGCTCCCGCTGGCGAAGGATTCGCGGTGCCGCTCGAGGAACGCGTCGATGTCGGAACGCGTCATGATGGGACGCCGCTACTTCTTCGCCGGCTCCGGCATAGTCGAGGCGCTGATGTCGTAGGCGACTTTCCACGCCCCGTCAGTTTTCTTCCAGACCGTGACGAATGTTCCGGCGTCCTTGCCATCGCCCTTGGGTCCGAGCCCGGTCGCGTTGAACGTGCCGGTCTGGACGGCGATGTCGCCGGACCTGGCGACCGTGATCGTGTCGGTCGTCCACCCTCCGCCTGACTTCGGATTGTCCTTGAAGAACTTCTCTTCAAATGCCTGGTAGGCGGCGGGGCCCGCGATCGGATCGACGTGTTCGCGAAACACCATGGCGTCGGACGCCAGCAGCGCCGCCTCGGCGGCGGCGTCCCTGGCCTGATTGGCCTTCAGCCAGCGCGCGTCCGCGTCGCGAATGGCCCGTTCTTCCACGGCCAGGTCCGGCTGGGCGGGCGCCGGTGGAGGCGGAGCCGGCTGCGCACACGCGGCGGCGACAACACCAAGAATGGCGACTGAGAGACACGCAATGGATCGCATGACAACCTCCAAGGATGCGAATACTACACCCGGGGCTCGAGCCCCCGGACGAGTTTCGCGGTCGTGACGACCTGTCCGGCGTGGCGCGCCGCGTGCTCGGCCGCGTGGACGATGGCGCCGAGCACAGTGGACGGCAACTGGGCGCGGCCGATGGCAATGGGCTTGAGGAGGTCCGATTCCGGCGTCGAGGCGAGTCTGTTGAGCGCGGCCTGGACGGCGGATCGCCAGCCGGCGAGCGTCGATACGAGCGACGGGCGCGTGTTCACCAAGTCGCGCTCGGCGCCCGCCGCGGCACGTTGCGCGTCGGACAGCGCCTCCCCGCGGGCGTAGGTCAAGAGCCGATCCGTCGCGCCGCCGAGATGCACGACGTGGAATCCAAGCGGCGTGATGCCGGCGGGCTGCCGCCAGAACTGCTCCTCGGTCAGGCCCGCGAGCGATTGCTCGACGTCCTCGAGCGCGAGTACGAGCGCGTGCGCCGCCGGCTGCAGGAGACCGGAGATTCCAGGAATCGGACCGCGGAGCCAGGGTTCAGGTTGCGCCATTGGGAATTAATAGACGTTCGCGCTAGCGGCCGCCCTTGCCGCCCGCGACGGGCGGCTCGTTCAGATACTTCTCCAGCCAGCCGATCCAGCGTTCCTGCACGTCACGCTGGCGCACGGGATCGCTCGCGTTGTGCGCGTTGATCGGGTACGCGATGAACTGCGTCGTGACGCCGGCGTCACGCAGCGCGTGGAAGAGTTTGTACGACTGCGTGATCGGGACGCGATAGTCGCCGGTGTTCGCGAGAATCAGCGTCGGCGCCTTGATCTTGCCCGCGTAGGTGATGGGCGACTGATCGCGCTGGCTCGCCATCTGCTCCGGGTTCAGCCACGGCGATTGGTTCCCGCCGCGGCCGCCGGCGCCGTCGCTGAAGTTCTGCTGGTCGATCCGATCCGTCACGGCCGCGCCCGCGACACCGGCGCGCCACACCGTCGGATAATTCCCCAGCATCCACGTCGTCATGTATCCGCCGTACGACCAGCCGGACACCGCCATCCGGGTTTCGTCCACGATGCCCCGCTGCTTCAACGCGTCGATGCCGGCCATGACGTCCCGGCCGGGGCCCGCGCCCGCGTCGTTCTGGATGGCGCCCTGGAACTGCCGGCCCAGATTGTCGCTGCCGCGATAGTTCGGCTGGAACACGAGCCAGCCTTTCCCGGCCATGATCTGCGCCGCCGCGCTGAACGTCATCATCGAGGCCGCCCGCGGCCCGCCATGGATCAGCAGCACGAGCGGGTACTTCTTCGAGGGATCGAAGTCAGGCGGCACGGTGAGGATGCCGTTCTGCGCGAACGTCTCGAACGTGTAGGTCACGACCTCGGCTCGCCCGAGCGGGAGCGACGCGATCTCGTCGTTCACTCGCGTCAACCGCTTCACGGGCCCCTCCGGTGACGCCATGTAGTACAGCTCAGCCGGCCGCGTCGGCGATGTGCCGCTGAACGCGAGCGCGCCCGTTGGGTTCAGCGACATGTCGATGAAGTAATTGGAGTTCGGGCTCACGTCGCCGGTGTCGATCTTCGTCGCCGCGCCGTCGAGCGGTTGG
>JANOGJ010000178.1:0-2101 GCA_031405995.1 Acidobacteriota bacterium | reverse complement strand
CAGGCCGCGGACCTCGTCGTCCACTTCGCGGCCGAGACGCACGTGGACCGTTCGATACAGGCGGCCGGCGAGTTCATCCAGACCGACGTCTTCGGCACGGTCGTGCTGCTCGAGGCCGCGCGCGGCGCGACGCACCTGCGGCGGTTCATCCAGATCTCGACCGACGAGGTCTACGGCAGCGTCCCGTCGGGCCACAGCCGGGAAACCGACGAGCTGCGGCCGCGCAACCCGTACGCGGCGAGCAAGGCCGGCGCGGACCGGCTCGCCTACAGCTACTGGGCCACCTACGGCGTGCCGGTGGTCGTCACGCGCGCGTCGAACAACTACGGCCCGAATCAGTTTCCCGAAAAGGTCATCCCGCTGTTCATCACGAACGCGCTTGACGACCAGTCCCTGCCGCTCTACGGCGACGGCCGGCACGTCCGCGACTGGCTCCATGTGGACGATCACTGCCGCGCCCTCGACCTGCTCATCGAGCGCGGCGAGCCGGGCGAGGTCTACAACATCGGCGGCGGCAACGAAGTGGCGAACGTCGACCTCACCCACCGGATTCTGGAGTTGGTCGGGCGCCCGGCCACGCTCATCACCCCGGTCGCCGATCGTCCCGGCCACGACCGCCGGTACGCGCTCGACACGGCGAAGCTCCGCGCCACCGGGTGGCGGCCCGAGGTGCCGTTCGACGCCGGGCTGGCCGCCACGGTGGCGTGGTACCGCGATCACGAGGCGTGGTGGCGGCCGGTCGTCCAGCGACCGACCGTCACGGGCTCGAGCGGGGCATGACCGGCGGCACGACGCTTGTCACGGGCGCCACCGGATTCGCGGGCGGCCACCTTCTGGACCGGCTCGCGGATCGCGCGCCGCTCGTCGCCTGGTACCGGCCGGACGGGCACGGGCCCGATCCCGAACGCCACATCGACTGGCGGCCGGTGGACCTGCTCGACCCGGATGCCGTCGCCGAAGGCCTCGACGATGCGGCGCCGTCGTGCGTGTATCACATTGCCGGCGCACCCCAGGTCGACACGTCGTGGCACACCGTGGTGCCGCACCTGCGCACCAACGTGCTCGGCACGCACCACCTGCTCGACGCGGTGCGGCTCTCCGGGCGGCCGTGCCGGGTACTCGTCGTGTCGTCAGCGCAGATTTACCAGCCGAGCGACGACCCGATCGCCGAGAACGCGCCGCTCGTCCCCTCGAGTCCCTACGGCCTGTCGAAGCTCGCGCAGGATCGGCTGGCGGCGCGCGCCGTCGCCGAGGACGCGTTGGACGTCGTCATCGCGCGGCCCTTCAACCACGCGGGGCCCCGGCAGGCCGCGGCCTTCGCGGTGTCGAACTTCGCGCGGCAGATCGCGCGCATCGAAGCGGGCCTCGCGCCGCCGGAGATTCGCGTCGGCAATCTCGACGCCCGGCGCGACGTCACCGACGTGCGCGACGTCGTCGACGCCTACGACTGCCTGATGGCCGGCGGCGTCTGCGGCCGGCCCTACAACATCTGCTCAGGCCGCGCGTGGCGCATTGGCGACCTCCTGGAGGAACTGACGCACCTGGCCGCCACGCCCGTCACCATCACCGTGGACGAGGGCCGATTCCGGCCCAACGACGTGCCGGTCATGCAGGGCGACGCCACCCGCATTCGCGCCGAGCTCGGCTGGACGCCGAAGATCCGGGTCGAGCAGACGCTGTCGGACACGCTCGAGTGGTGGCGGAACGAGATCCGCGAGGGCCGTGGCGCGCAGCCCTGAGTCGTCGGAGACCCGCCGCCAGATCCTGCACATCCTGGCGGGGGCGCCGGCGCTGCTCCTGAGGTGGATCACCTGGGAGCAGGCCGCGCTCCTGGCTGGACTCGGCGTGGCCTTCAACCTGCTCGTACTGCCGCGGATCGCCCCGCGCGTGTTTCGCGGCGGCGACCTCGCGCGGCCGCTCACGGCCGGGATCGTTCTCTATCCCGTCGCCATTCTGGTCCTGATTCTCTGCCTGAGGACGCGACTCGACATCGTCGCGATCGCGTGGGCGATCCTCGCGGCCGGTGACAGCTTCGCGACCCTGGTCGGCCGACACCTCCGCACGCCGGCGCTGCCATGGAATCGCGAAAAGTCGTTCGGGG
>JANOGJ010000171.1:0-4233 GCA_031405995.1 Acidobacteriota bacterium | reverse complement strand
CGCGGAGCAGCGCCATGGGCACGGACGCCTGCGCCGCGCGCGTGCCCTTCGTGGACGCGGCGAACACCATCGCGGCGGCTTCGACCGCGCGTCCGTCCTCGTCGCGCGCGATCTCGACGCGCAAGGTCGCGGTCTCGAGCTGCGGCTCGGCCTCCGAGTAGATCTCCATGTAGGCGATGAGCGAATCCGTCTCGACGCGGCCATCGACCACCGGCCGGAGGCGCGCGGCGCCCGCGCCGGCGCCCGATCGCGCGAGCATCAGGTCGCCGAGCCGAATCTGTCCGACGGCCGTCAGCTTCGCGTCGAAGGCGCGCTCGACGCTCGCGCGGCGCCCCAACTCGTCGACCACCGCGATCTTGATCACGTACGCGCCGGGGTCCAGCACGACCGCGCTCAGGTAGTGCTGCGGCCGGCCTTCCTGGCCCGCCGCCGGGACGATCGTCTTCTCGACGTCCGCCCACGCCAGCCCGCCGCCGCTCCGCACGATCGTGTAGGCCAGCGAAAGCGGTCCCGACGGATTGAACGCGCGATCGATCTCGGCGCTCAGGATGACCTTGATGCGCTCGTCGGTCTCGCCGCGGTAGGAGAGGGTCGTGACCTTGAGGTTGAAGTCCGACGCGACGAGCGAGGATCTCATCGTCTCGGTGAGCAGGTCGTCGGACGCCTTCACCGATCCCACGGGCTCGGCGGAGAACTGTGGCCGCGCGCGAACCACGGCGCCCTTCCGGCCGACGCTGACCGCGATCGCGTGGTTCTTGCCGTCGCGATCCACCGGTTCGGGCTCGAACGTCAGCAGGTAGTACCCCGACAGCTCGATCCCGAGCCGCGAAAACGAGGCGTCGGCGGTGACGGCGGCGGGGAACACGGCGCCGCGGCCGAGGCCCACGAGCAAGTCCATCCCCTGGGCGAGCAGCGACTGGTCACGCTCCCGTGTCGGCGACGTCCGCGCCATGGTCGCGTTGTAGCCAGGCGAGCTGAGGCGGATGCCGTACAGGCTCACGCGCGCGGCCGATGTTCGCGGGCCGACCCACGTGAGATCGTTCGCTTCCTGATCGACGACGAGGCCCTCGGAGATCAGCACGAGCGTCTTGGGTTCGGGCGTGAGGGCCAGCCGATCGATGACGCCACGGAGCGACATCAGCGACATGCGCGAGGCGGCGAACGACCGCGCGTACACCTCGCGAACCTCCACGCCGACCTTGTTCCGGCAGTCCTGCAGCGAGGCGGTGTCGTGGAAGCCCATGCACTCGCGCTCGAGGATGCCCTGCCAGACGTACTCGTCGTTGCGCTCGGCCACGGCGATCGACTCCGAGATGCCGACGCGCCCGCCGTGGTCGGCCTCGACCGCCTGCCCGACGACGCGGTCGAGCATGGCCTTGACAAGCGCGTGGTTGGCGGTGAACTCCGCCATGGGCCCGGTGCCCGGGATGATCTGCAAGGCGACGCGGTCCGATCGGTTGAGCGAGTCGATGAACTTCCCGGCGGCGCGGAAGGCTTCCTTGCCCGTGCCCTTGCGGATGTTGGCCTGATCGATGACGAGCATGATCAAGCGCCCGGGCGTCCGGCCCGCGTTCGAGCTGTAGGTCGCGGGCTCGTCGCGGTCGTCGTCCAGCCGCCGCAGGGAGACGAATTCGGCGGACCGGATCCGGCGCGCGCGGCCGTCCACCTTCAGCGAAAAATCGTCGACGGTGAGGTCGGTGTACGGCCGGCCCTGCGGATCGATGACGCTGACGTCCACGGCGACGACGTCGACGGTGGCGCGGAAGGTCGTGGGCGCCTGCGGTTGCGGCGCCTGGCCGGCAGCGGCGAGCGACAGCAAGGCCGCGAGGGTCAGCCGCATGGTCGGGTGCGGCCATCGTAGCGCGGATCGCCTACGTCCGCTTCCGGTCCTTCACCACGGCCTGAGCCGCGAGCAGGCCGGGCAGGCCCGTCAGGCCGCCGCCCGGGTGTGACCCGGCGCCGGCGAGGTAGAGGCCCGCGACGGGCGTGCGGTAGTTGGCCCATCCAAGCAGCGGCCGCGCGATCCAGGACTGGTCGAGCGCCGTCTCGCCGTGAAAGATGTGTCCGCCCGACAGGCCCCACTGCCGCTCGAGATCCTCCGGCGTGAGCACCTCGCTGCCGACGACGAGCGATCCGAACGAGGGCGCGTGACGTTCGAGCACCCGCATCACCGACCGTGCCAGTCCGTTGCGCGCGCTGTCCCAGGTGGCGCCGCGCAGGTGGCGCGGGGCGAAGTGCACGTAGACCGAGGCGACGTGTTGTCCGTCAGGCGCGAGCGACGGGTCCAGCAAGGTCGGCACGGACATTTCGAGCCACGGCTCCGCCGACATCTCGCCGTACTTCGTGTGGTCGAAGGCGCGCTCCAGATAGTCGAGGTCAGGCGCCAGCAGGAGCCGGCCGCGCAGGGGCACCGGGTCGTGTTCGAGCGCGGAGAACACCGGCGCGGCGCTGAGCGCGAAGTTCATCTTGGCCGTCACGCCGCGCGCGCGAAGGTGGCTGATGCGTTCGCGAAATGTCGGCGGCAGGTCGGTCGGCGGGACGAGATCCAGGAGCAGGCTCTTCGGATCGATGGCGGCGACGACGGTGCGCGCGGTGAGCTCGTCGCCGTTCGCGAGCACGACGCCCGTGGCGCGGCCGTCGCGCGTGAGCACACGGACCACGCGCGCGTCCGTCCGCACCGTCGCCCCTGCTTTTTCGGCGACCGCCACGAGCGCCGCGGCGAGGGCGCCCGGTCCGCCGCGCGCCGTCACGCCGCTGCCGACCGGCGACGGATCCGCCGCCAACCGCTGCAGCAGCATGCCGGCGGTGCCGGCCGACCACGGGCCCGCCGGGTTGCCGAAGATCGCATGGGCCGAGATCGCGGCCTGGACGAGGTCGCTTTCGAACCACTCGCCGGTGAGGTCCGCGACGGCCATCGGGACCCAGCGCGCGACGCGCGTGAGATCGCGCCGGCCGAGCGCGCGCGCCCGCCGGCCGACGCCGAGCATCCGCCACCAGTCGCCCGCCGTGACATCGTCGATCGGCGGCGGCGCCTGGCGGGTGAGTTCGGCGGCGACGCGCGCGATGCGCTGCGTCGTCTTGAGGAACTCGGCCCAGCGCCCCGCGTCGTGCGGCGAGACGGTGTTGATCGACCCGGCGGTCAGCACCGCGTCGCGATGGAAGACCACCGCCTGATCGTCGACGCCGATGGCCGTGAGTGACGGGTCGGGCGTGAGGAACTCGACGCCGGCGCGGTCGAGCCGCATCGCGCGGGCGACCAGGGGGCTGACCGGACCGAGCGCGTGGCTCAGCGTCGGCGCGCGGAAGCCCGGCGCGAATTCCGTCGTGATCGCCGCGCCGCCCGCGGACGACCGCTGATCGAGCACGGTCACGGACAGCTTGCGCGCGGCCAGCCACGCCCCGGCCACCAGGCCATTCACGCCGGCGCCGATGACGATGACGTCCATGTCAGCGTCCCATCACTTTCATCGCCGCGTTCCGCCCCGGCGCGCCCATGATTCCGCCACCCGGATGCGTCGCCGACCCGCACATGTACAACTTCCGAATCGGTGTCCGGTAGTCCGCCCACCCCGGCGCCGGCCGCAGGAAGAACAGCTGCTCCAGCGTCAGCTCGCCCTGGAAGATGTTGCCCTCGGACAATCCGAAGTCACGCTCGATGTCGAGCGGCGTCAGCACCTGCCGGTGGAGGATGCGGTCCTTCAGCTTCGGCGCGTACTGCGAGATCGTGTTGATGACCGCGTCGCCGAACGCCTCGCGATGGTCGTCCCACGATCCTTCCGTCAAGTCGTAGGGCGCGTACTGCACGAAGCACGACATCACGTGCTTGCCCGGCGGCGCGACCGACGGATCGGTCAGGCTCGGAATGACGATGTCGATGTAGGGATGGCGCGAGTAGCGGCCGTACTTGGCTTCGTCGTACGCGCGCTCCATGTAGTCGACGCTCGGCGAGATCGAGATCGCGCCGCGCAGCTGCGGGCCGGGGCCCGGCATCGCCGTGAAGCTCGGCAGGCCGTCCAGCGCCAGGTTCACCTTGCCCGACGATCCCCGGAACTTGTAACGGCGAATGTCGTCCGCGAACTCGGTCGGGAGGTGTTCGACGCCGACCATCTGCATGAACGTCAACCGCGGATCCACGCTCGAGAGCACGACGGACGCCATGTGGTAGTCGCCGTTCTCGAGGACGACGCCCGTGGCTTCGCCGCCGCTCACAAGGATGTGGCGGACCGGCGCGCT
>JANOGJ010000158.1:0-5573 GCA_031405995.1 Acidobacteriota bacterium | reverse complement strand
GCCGAGTTGATCCCGCGTGGCGAACGTACGCCCGTGCTGGAGCCCATCGTGCCCGCGCTGGTTGGACGCTCGAGCGTCACGCTGCGCCCCGACGCGCTCGCGCCGGCCTAGTCCGCCCGGGCGGACAGTCGCGGAAGCCCTACGGGCGTTTGCCACGCGTCAGCACGCGGCGGATGCTGATGCCGATGTCGGGCTGCTTGACCGACCCCGTGATCGTGATCGGAATGACGGACGCTGCCTGGCCGCGCCGGAACATCCAATCGAACGGCCTAAGGAAGATCGACTTCATCCCGCCGACCGCCTTCGACACGCTGGCGTCCATGCGCAGCGTGCCGAGGAAATCGAGTTCGCTCGTCACCAGGTCGTAGGCGCCGTCGACGTTCACCACGGCGCCGGGCACCTGGAACGTCACGCCACGGAGATGGAGCACGCTCGACGCCATCCTGAACTTGCCGCTGAGGCTCGTCAGGACTCGCGCCGCGCGTTCGTCCTGGTCCTTGCCCTGGCTCCGCTGGCTCAGTTCGGTGAGCTTGGCCTGGACCGCCGCGCCCGTGAATCGGGACTGATCGAGTCCAAAGGTGCCGTCGAGCACAAGGCGTTCCCGAACGCTGCCTTTGCCCGGCGGCAGCGAGATGCGGCTCTTGAGCGTCACGTCGCCGACGAGCAGCGGGCGGGGCGCCGCGACGGCCAACGCCAGCAAGTCCTCGATGCGCCCGTCCGTGACGTCCGCGGTGAGTTCGATGTGGCGGCGGCCCGGCCCCGGCAGGTTGTCGATGCGGCCCCGCACCGTGATCGCGGTCTGCAGCAGGGTCGCGTCCACGCGTTCGAGCGCCGTTGACCCGTTCGATCCGTCGATCGTCGCCGTGAATCGCGCCGTGAGCGGCAGGGGCTTTCCACCCGCATCCAGACTGAAATCCGGGGTGTGCGTCTCTCCGGAGACGACGATCTCCGTCACCTGGCCCTCATAGGAGCCGGTGGAGGTCAGAGTGCCGCCAATGCCGCGAATGGTTCCGAGGTTGGCGAGGCTGAACGTATACGTGCCGCCCAGGGCGACATCGGTTGGGCGGTCCCTGTTCCACGGCCCGATCCAGCCTTCGGAATTCACCAGGCCTTCCGGGACCGGGTTGGTGAGCGTGGTCGAGAACGTCATCTTGCGACCGAAGCCCACACCATTCAGGCGCAGGCTGTGGATCTTGAATTCCAGCGGCTCACGATCCGGATCCCGGCGCTGCAGCGTCAGCACAGCGTCGCGCGTCTCGAACTTGTCAACAATCACGTCGGTGCTGGCGCGACGTGGCTCGGCCTGCGTCACCGGCGTGCCCTCGGTGGCGGTGGCATCGGAGGACCTGGGCGGCACGGTGATGCGGAGTCCTTCCGCGTGCAGCTCTTTGACGTGTCCGCGCCATACCGAGAATGGACCGAGGTCGGCCCAGGCCCGGTCAATCACCGCATACGGCGGGAGGTCCGGCCGCGAGGGCACTCTGAAGACCATCTGCGTGGCGGTGACTCGAGGGCGGGGCCAGATCGACACGGAGAGGTCTGCCATCGTGACGTCCAGGCCGAGCCGCTCGGACAGCGTGCGCTCGGCGGTGGCCTTGAGGTGGCCGGGTCGCAGGAGGAGCAGCGTCACGCCCACGGCGGCGAACAGCGCGATCGCCGTGCCGAAGAGGGTCCAACAGAGAAGCGATCGGCTCGTCACCGGCACGGCGGACAGCCCCTGTCGAACACGACGCGCCACCTGCCGTCGGCCGCGAACACGTCGTCGCGCGGGGCGCTCTGCGGCGCCGGACGCACGGCGCTCGTGGACAGGATCACGACCGGTGCCAGCGCCAGCACGCCCGCGAATCGTCGGATGATTGACATCTCTTGTCCTTTCACGATGTACGCACCTCGTCAAGCGCCGCGAGGCACGTTCGCGTGTCTCCCACGACGCCCGCGGCCAGGCGAACGCAGCCCTCGCATCCCGGCGCCGATGACTTGTCGCGAATCAGGATGCCGCGGGCGGCCATCGCCGCCGTGATGGCGGACGCGGCGGGGCCGATTCTCACGAGCACGAAATTCGCCTCACTCGGCCAATAAGGGAGTCCGTGTCGCCGGCACCAGTCGTAGATGATCTCCCGGGACTCCGCGGCTTGCGCCACGAACCAGGCGGCGTACTCCGGGTCGGCAATCGCCGCGATGAGCGCGCGCGCGGCAAACACGTTCACGTGGAACGGCGGCTGACGCCGACGGATCGGCTCGATGGTGTCCGGATGGCCCACCAGCGCGCCGATGCGCAGCCCCGCGAGCCCGAGGGCCTTGGCGAACGTCCGGCCGACGATGACGTTGCGGTGCTGGTCGAGGAGCGGTCCGATAAGCGTGCGCCCGCTGAACTCGGCGTAGGCCTCGTCGACGAACACCAGCGCGCCCGGCGCGGCGACGGCGATCCGCTCGATGGCTCCGCGCTCGACGCCACGTCCGGTCGGGTTGTTCGGATCGTCGATGAAAATCAGCCGCGTCCGGGGCGTCAAGGCCGCGAGAATGGCCTCGAGCGGGAACGCGAACCCGTCGGCCATGGTCACCCGCACGACGACGCCGTCCGCGGCGTCCGCCGCCAGCGCGAACATCTCGAACGTCGGCTCGACAATGACGGCTTCGAAGGCGCCGGCGCCAGGCGGCACGGCCAGGTCGAACGTCCGCGCGCGATTCGCCGCCGCGTGCAGACCGTCGTCGAGGCCGTTCGTGAGCACGAGCCATGAGGGATCGACGCCGAGGTGCCGGGCGCAGTCGGCGATCGCCCGGTCGTAGTCCGGGTACTGCGCGACGTCGTTCCTCGTGAGGGCGTGGAGCGCCTCGAGCACGGCGGGGGAGCACCCGGCCGTATTCTCGTTCATGTGCAGGCGCATCGGCTTCAATACGTGCGCCTCGCGACCCACTCGCGCATGAGCGAATCGACCGCGACATAACGTCCGTCGTCTTCCCGCGCGATGAGGTCCTCGCGCACGAGCGCCGTGAGTGCCGTTTGCACACTCGACGCCACGCCGAGCCGGTGCCGCTCGCGCGTCTCCGCCGACAGCAGCGCCTCGCCGCGTTCGATGACGACGGCGCGGAGGACGCCGCGCTGGGCCAGGGTCAGGCGCTGCCAGACGGTGTCGAAGATCGTGTCCTGTTCACCGAGCAGCCGCCGCAGCGTCGCGTGCAGGTCCTCGACGCCCACCCGGCGCCGCCGCGCGGCGGTCACGTCGTCCCAGGTCTCATGGGCGAGACGCTGCACGTCATAGGGCAGGTTGCCGGCGAGCTCGACGACCGCGAGGCCGAAGCCGGCCTCCGGGCTGAGGCCGGAGCGGCGGACGCGGTTGTCCACGAACGCCGCGAAGAGATCGGCCGGGATCTTCTTCAGGCGCATGACCGGCCCGGCTTTGTAGAACGGGCGCCGCGGGCCGATCATCTGCTCCATCAAGCTCGGTTCGGAGCCGGCAAAGACGTAGCCGACCTGCCGCTGCTGCTGGACGGCGGCGCGCAGCGCCTGCTCGACCTGTCCGCCGTCGAACCCGGCGATCGCCTGGAACTCGTCCAGTGCGATGACGACGCGCCGGCCGAGTCGGGCGGCGAGCCGGGCGGGCAGGGCGAAGACCTCCTCGGCGAGGCGGGCGGCGTCGCGGGCGGTCCGCACCGACGGGAAGGCGAGGGTGAGGCCGCCGCCCGCCGCGCCGGCCTCGACGCGGATCTCGGGCTTGACCCCGGTGAACAGATCCCGGATCCAGGAGCGCGCCCGGCCGGCGCGCGATTCGAGGCCGACGAGCGCGCGCGCGTAGCCTTCGAGGAACGCGACGTACGAGCTGAAGCTCGCGACGGTGAACTCGAGCGTCACCACGCGCTGGCGGGCGAGCGAGGCGAACGCCTGCCGGACCAGCGACGACTTGCCGTAGCGGCGGGGCGAGATCAGGAAGACCTTCTGGCCCGAGGTGAGGTCCGTGACCAGCCGGGCGAGCTCGGCCTCGCGGCCGACGAAGGCCTCGGCCGGCACGATCTCGCCGTACACGAACGGGTTGTCCGACCCCATGAGAGGATACCTGCGTTACGTCATGTAACGTAACGATAACCTAGATTAACGTAACGGAGTTGGTCGGTCAAGCCTCGTCATTGACCATCGGCCATTGCATTGGGTCAATGACCATTGATCATGGCATTGCCCCATTGCCTCATTTCAATCGAGGTAGTATCCCCGCGTGCCCGATCGGATCATCACCGACGACGAGGCCTATCTCCACGGCGAGGGGCACTGGCTCCGCGCGTGGGAGCGGATGGGCGCGCGGCCCGGGGTCGTGGCCGGGACGAGCGGCTACACGTTCGTCGTCTGGGCGCCCAACGCGCGCGCGGTCTCGGTGGTCGGCGATTTCAACGGCTGGGCCGGCGGCGCGCATCCGATGCGGAGTCTCGGCGCGAGCGGGCTCTGGGAGACGTTCGTGCCCGGCCTGGGCCCGGGCGCGCTGTACAAGTTCGAGATCCAGTCGACGCCGGGCGACGTGTTCGTGAAGGCCGATCCGTTCGCGCTGGCGGCCGAGCACCCGCCCCGCACGGGGTCCGTCACGGGCGATCTGGGCCGGCACGAATGGCGTGACGCGGCGTGGATGGACGCCCGCCGCGCGCGCGGCGCCGCGCTCGACCTGCCCATGAGCGTCTATGAGGTGCATCCGGGCTCCTGGCGCCGCCGGCCGGACGACGGGAATCGCCGCCTGTCCTGGCGGGAGCTGGCCGATGAGCTCGTGCCGTACGTCTCGTGGATGGGCTTCACCCACATCGAGTTGCTGCCGGTGATGGAGCATCCGTTCGACGGATCGTGGGGCTATCAGGTCACCGGCTTCTTCGCGCCGACGAGCCGGCACGGGTCCCCCGACGATTTCCGCCGATTCGTGGACGTCTGTCATCAGAACGGCATCGGCGTGATCCTCGACTGGGTGCCGGGGCATTTTCCGAAAGACGCGCACGGCCTCAGGATGTTCGACGGATCGGCGCTCTACGAGCACGAGGATCCGCGGCAGGGCGAGCACCGCGACTGGGGCACGCTCATCTTCAACTACGGCCGGCACGAGGTCCGCAATTTCCTCGCCGCCAACGCGCTCTTCTGGTGCGAACGCTTCCACATCGACGGCCTCCGCGTCGATGCGGTCGCCTCGATGCTTTACCTCGACTACTCGCGCAAGGAGGGGGAATGGATTCCCAACCTATACGGGGGGCGGGAAAACCTGGAGGCCGTGGAATTCCTCAAGCACTTCAACCACGTCGTCCACACCGAGCATCCCGGCGTCATCACCATCGCCGAGGAAAGCACCGCCTGGCCGCAGGTCTCCCGCCCGCCCTACCTCGGCGGACTCGGCTTCAGCCTCAAGTGGAACATGGGCTGGATGCACGACACGCTCGGCTACTTCAAGCGCGACCCGGTGCATCGCAAGTATCATCAGAACGACCTCACGTTCGCGATGCTCTACCATTTCCAGGAAAACTTTGTGCTGCCGTTGTCGCATGACGAGGTGGTGCACGGAAAAGGGTCCTTGCGAAAGCGGATGCCCGGGGATGACTGGCAGGCGTTTGCG
>JANOGJ010000142.1:0-5549 GCA_031405995.1 Acidobacteriota bacterium | reverse complement strand
CGGCGGTGCTCATCGACGGATCGCAGGCGGCCTACCACTTGGCGGTCGACGTCGCGGCGCTCGGTGCAGACTTCTACGTCTTCACGGGCCACAAACTCTACGGCCCGACGGGGATCGGCGTCCTGCATGGGCGCGAGGCGGTGCTCGACGCGATGCCGCCCTTCCTCGGCGGCGGCGACATGATTCGCACGGTGACGTTCGAGGGCAGCACCTGGAACGACCTGCCCTACAAGTTCGAAGCCGGCACGCCACACATGGCCGGCGCGATCGGCCTCGGCGCCGCGATCGACTACGTCCAGCGCGTGGGCTTCGACGCGATCGGCGCGCACGAGTCGGCGCTGCTCGAGCGCGCCACGGCTGTGCTTTCCGCCGAGCCAGGTATCCGCCTGATCGGCACCGCGCGCCGGAAGGCGAGTGTCGTGTCGTTCGTCATGGACGGCATCCACCCGCACGACATCGGCACCGTCGTCGACCGCGAGGGAGTGGCGATTCGCACGGGCCACCACTGCGCGCAGCCGGTGATGGACCGCTATGGGATTCCCGCGACGGCGCGCGCGTCGTTCGCGATGTACAACACATTGGAAGAGATCGATGTCCTCGTCGCGGCCATTCGCCGCGTTCGGACGTTGCTGGGGTGAGCCTGTGGGTTTGTTTGGGTTTCTAAAAGGATCGAAGGAAGAAGCGGCGGAGTCGACGCCGTTCACGGCGCCCGACGCCTGGAGCACCGAGGCGCTGACGGCGCCGCGGCCCGAAGTCTCGAGCGACACGCCCGAGGTTGGGCCAACCGATGCGGCTCAGACCGCTGCGCTCCAGGGCCCGATCATCGAGGCCATCAAGACGGTCTTCGATCCCGAGATTCCGGTCGACATCTACGAGCTGGGCCTCATCTACGAGATCATCGTGGACGCCGAGCGGCGCGCGCTGATCAAGATGACGCTCACGAGCCCGGCCTGTCCGTCGGCGCAGCAGATTCCGAGCGAAGTGCGCTACAAGGTCAAGGCGGTCCCCGACGTCACGAACGCGTGGGTCGAGATCGTCTGGGAGCCGCCCTGGTCGAAGGACCGGATGTCGGAGGCCGCCAAGCTCTCACTGGGGTTCTTTTGATGGAGGCCGGGTCTTTAGACCCGGCCATTCAAGATGTCTGACTTATCCGACTTGTACCAGGAGGTCATCCTCGACCACAACCGGCGGCCGCGCAATTTCGGCGCGCTTCCGGACGCCAGCCACAGCGCGAAGGGCTACAACCCGCTCTGCGGTGACAAGCTGACGATTTACGCGAAGGTCGAGGGCGACCGCATCGCCGGCCTGATGTTCGAAGGGTCGGGCTGCGCCATCTCGAAGGCGTCAGCGTCCCTGCTGACGGACGCGCTCCAGGGCAAGACGCTGGACGAAGCGGGCGCGCTCTTCACCCGCGTCCACGACATGCTGACGGCGCCGATGGATCGGTCCATCGACGAAGAGGCGGTGGGCAAGCTCGCGGTGCTCTCGGGCGTGCGCGAGTTCCCGATGCGCGTCAAGTGCGCGTCGCTCGCGTGGCACACCCTCAGGGCCGCGCTGTCGGGCAAGGGCGAAGCCAAAACGGAGTAGGGCTCGGGGTATGCTCTTCGGCTGACGCCCATGATTGGCCGGACCATCTCCCACTATCGCATCGTCGAGCGCATCGGTGCGGGCGGCATGGGCGTGGTCTACAAGGCCGAAGACACGAAGCTGCGCCGGACGGTCGCGCTCAAGTTCCTGCCGCTCGAGCTGACGCAGGATCCCGAAGCCAAGCAGCGCCTTCGCGCCGAAGCGCAGACCGCCTCCGCGCTCGACCACCCCAACATCTGCACGATCCACGAAATCGACGAGACGCCAGACGGGCAGGTCTTCGTGGCCATGAGCTACTACGACGGCGAGACGCTGAAGCAGCGCATCGCGCGCGGTCCGCTGCCGGTGGCCGACGCCCTGCGAATCGCCACCGAGGCCGCGCGCGCGGTCGCCGCCGCGCACGAGGCCGGCGTGATTCATCGCGACATCAAGCCCGCCAACGTGATGCTGACGCGGCGCGGGGACGTGAAGCTGCTCGATTTCGGCGTGGCCAAGCTCGCGGGCCGCACGGCGCTCACCCGCACGGGCGTGACCCTCGGCACGGTCGCCTACATGGCGCCGGAGCACATCACGGGCCAGTACGCGGACCAGCAGACCGACGTCTGGGCACTCGGCGTGGTCTTGTACGAGATGCTCGCCGGACGCCTGCCCTTCGACGCCGAGCACGAAGTCGCCATCATCAACGCGATCGCGAATAAAACGCCGATACCACTGCGGCAGGCGCGGGGCGAGGTACCGGTCGCCGTCGAAGAGATCGTCACGCACGCGCTGCAGAAATCGCGGCAGGCTCGCTACGGCTCGGCGCGCGACATGCTGCAGGACCTCGAGTCGCTGCAGGCCACGGCGACGCAGCCGACGATGGCCGTCACGACCGGCGTCAGGCCTCGCTCGCGGCGCCATCCGCTCGTGCCGATCACGGCTGGCGTTGCGCTGGTGGCCTTCGCCGCGGCCGCCGGCTGGTGGGCGTGGCAGGCCAGCCGTGTGCGAGCGGCTCGACAGTCGGTGCCGCAGCTCCGCGCGCTGATCCAGGGGGAGCAGTTCTCGGCCGCGTTCCGGCTGATGCGTTCGATCGAACCGCTCCTGGCGGGTGAACCCGAGTTCGACACCACTCGCAACACGCTTCTGTTGCCGGCTGCCATCCGCACGACGCCCGACGACGCGGAGCTGTACGTCAAGGGCTACGACGAGCCGGACGCCGACTGGCTGTTCCTTGGGCGGTCCCCGCTCGACATTCGCGGGCCCCTCGGGTACTTCCGCTGGCGCATCGTGAAGCCGGGCTTCGTCACGTTCGAAGGGGCCGGCGAAGCCGGGATGGCGGACGTGCATTTCTCCCTGCTGCCCGAAGGCACGGTGCCGGACGGCATGGTCTCCGTGCCCACGGGCACGGTCCAGGTCGGGGGCGTCGGCACGGTGCCTGTCGAGTCCTTCTTCATCGATCGTCATGAGGTCACCAACCGGCAATTCAAGGCCTTCGTGGATGCCGGCGGGTACGCGAAGCGCGAGTACTGGCGCGAGCCGTTCACGACAGGCAGTCGCACGCTCAATTGGGAGGAAGGCATCGCTCTACTGCGTGACGCCACCGGGCGACCGGGGCCGGCGACGTGGAACATCGGCGCGTACCCGAACGGCCAGGATGCGTACCCCGTCTCGGGCGTGAGCTGGCACGAGGCGCTCGCCTATGCCTCGTGGGCGGGCCAGGAGCTACCGACCGTCTACCACTGGCGGCGAGCCGCACCAGGCGGCGTCTATTCCGACATCCTCGAGTACAGCAACTTCAGCAACCAGCAAGTGGCGGCGGTCGGCACATTCAAGGGCATTGGCGAGTTCGGAACGTATGACATGGCCGGCAACGTGCGGGAGTGGTGCCGGAATCTGCTGAACGGCCGCCGGTCGATCCTCGGCGGCGCGTGGAATCAGCCGAACTACATGTACCAGCAGGCCGATGCGCTGGATCCCTTCGACCGGGCCTCCGTCAACGGGTTCCGCACGATCAAGCGCGCGTCCCCCGAGCCGGCCCCGGAGGCGCTGCTGCGCCCGATTGAGTCGGTCGCGCGCGACTACAGCCGGGCGGTGCCGGTGTCGGACAAGGAGTTCGACATTTTTCGGCGGATGTACGCCTACGACTCGACGGATCTCAAGGCCGTCGTGGAATCGACAGACGACTCGCCCGAGGCCTGGCGCGTGGAGCGCGTCAGCTATGCGGCCGCGTACGGCGGCGAGCGGATCGTGGCCTATCTGTTCCTCCCGCGGCGCGGCTCTCCGCCGTACCAGACCGTCGTGTACTTTCCCCACTCAGGCGGCGAGTACCTGCGGTCCTTCGAGCAGTCGGAGATGAACTACCTCGGGTTCGTACTGCAGGCGGACCGGGCGCTGCTCTTCCCGATGTACAAGGGCACGTACGAGCGCCGCCTCGAGCGCCCGCCCGACGGGCCCAACGCGCGGCGTGACCTGGCGATCGCCCGAATGAAGGACTTGCAGCGGTCGGTGGACTACCTGCTCACGCGGCCGGACGTCGACCGCGACCGGCTAGCCTACTTCGGCGTCAGCCTGGGTGCGCGTCTCGGCGCGATCAGCCTGGCGGTCGAGAAACGCTTCAGGACGGCCGTGCTCTGGTCCGGGGGGTTTAGAACCTCCGTCACGTTGCCCTCGCCGGAAATCGACGAGATCAACTTCGCGCCGCGGGTCACGACGCCGGTGCTCATGTTGAACGGCCGGCAGGACTTTAGCTTTCCGATCGACACCTCGCAGGTCCCGATGTTCCGGTGGCTCGGCACCGCTCCCGCCGACAAGCGCCACGTCGTCTACGACGGCGGCCACGTGTTCCCGTTCGCGCGCATCATCAAGGACACGCTGGACTGGCTGGACAAGTACCTGGGCGTGCCGAAGTAGAGCCATCACCATCCGTCCCTAGTGGTGCTGAGGGCGAGTACTACTTCGCGTCGTAGATAACCTGCCGGCGTCGCGGGACCTCGATCCAGGCGGGTGCGGCCGCCACAGCACCGCGATCTACCGCGGTTGTCTCAACAAGGGACCGGGAGACAAAACCTTCGTCCTGTCCAAGGCCACTGAAAAGGGCCAGAAAGACAAGGAAAAGGTCGCGTTCAAAGTCGTTCCCGCGACGGAGAAGGTGGACCTCGAGTTCTTCCTGATGAACGAAGTCGAGATCACCGGGACGCTCGATGAGTCCAAGGCCTCAGGTTCGTCCGACAAGGGCGAGGTGCTGGGGACCTTCACGGCGACCAAAGTCAGCTGGCGCACCGACTACTGCGGCTAGCGATCCCTCGCCGCCCGGCGCGCCGCGGCCGGCAAGAAGCGGGCACGGTAGGTCTTTCTTACGGAAGATCTGCAGCCCGCGCGGTTGTCAAACGCGATCGTGGTCCGGCCGCCACTGCGTGACGCGTTTTTTGATCTCGTCCCTGGACAGCCCTTTGTTGGCGGCTTCCCCGGCCAGTGCGACAACCTGGGCGTCCGGCGCGAACCGCAGCCCGACGATCTGGTCGACCGTGAGACGCGGATCGAGGGGCTTGCCCGCGAGCAGGTAGTGGCGGAAGTTCTCTTCGGCGCGAATGACCCTGTCCTGCGCCTTGAGCGCGAAAAACCTGGCAAAAAACGTCGTCATGAGGAGTCCAATGAAGAGCGCGACAATGAGCGACGCGCCATAGATCCGCTGCGGGTCGCCAAGCGACTGGTAGAGGTTGACGCACGACCCGACGAGTCCGGCCATGAGGACACCGGACAGCACGAAGTGATACGCGGGTACCCAGCGAGTGTGCGAGCTGTAACTCTGGTCGGCCATGATTCCCCCTGGTGAAACCGCAAGTCTATCGCGCTTTTGAGGGCCCCGGCGGCCCCTCGCCAAACTGTCCCAATCAACGAGACTGTGAGCCGTGGCGTGGCCGCGCGCGTGGTCGCCGCCGCCCGCACGTCGAGACGACGCACGCGTAGAATAGGGCGCGATGCGC
>JANOGJ010000131.1:0-3513 GCA_031405995.1 Acidobacteriota bacterium | reverse complement strand
GTTCCGCTCGCCCGACCCTTGCGAGCGACGCGCCGGGAGGGCGGCGGAACGACACGACGCACCTCGGCTCCCGTTTCCCGGGTATTATGCGCCCGAGCCGTCGAGGAGCCGCCTATGAAACGCGCCGTTCTCGCTGTGTTGAGCACCGTGCTCGTGAGCCTTTCCGGTTTGTCCGTCATGAGCCAAGAACAGGACCCGTCGCGCAATACCGACCCGAGATTCACCACGACGATGCGCCCGGTCGTCACCGGCCGGTCCTACGCCGTGAGCTCGATGAAGCCGCAGGCGACCGAAGCCGCCGCGCGCATCCTCGAGGCTGGCGGCAACGCCTTCGACGCGGCCGTCGCGGGACAGGCCGTGCTCGGACTTGCCGACCCCGCGATGAACGGCTTCGGCGCCGATGCCGTCGTGCTCGTCTACGACGCGAAGACGAAGAAAGTCGTCTCGATCAACGCCGAGGGCCCGGCGCCGCGCCTTGCGACGATCGACTGGTACAAAAAGAACAACAAGGGTCGCATTCCGACCGACGACAGCCTGCTCGCAGCCACGGTGCCCGGCGTCATCGACGCGTGGCACGCGCTGCTCGATCGCTGGGGCACCATGACGTTCGCCCAAGTGTTGCAGCCGGCGATCGACCTCGCGGAGCAAGGACTCGTCCTCACGCAGGGCCTCGCGACCGCGATGAACAACTCGTCGAAGCTGCGGCGATACCCCACCAGCGTGAAGCTCTATCAGCCGGCGACCCCGTGGAAAGAAGGCGACGTCTTCAAGAACCCGGACGCCGGCCGGTTGCTGCGCAAACTCGTCGAGGCCGAGAAGACCGCGTCGACCAAGGGCCGCAAGGCCGGGCTCCTCGCCGCACGCGATCGCTTCTACAAGGGCGACATCGCCAGGACGATGGCCGCGTTCGCCGAGGAACAGGGCGCGCTGTTCCGGTACGAAGACTTCGCGACCTACGAAGTACAAATCGAAGAGCCGGTGTCCGTGAATTACCGTGGCTACGACGTCTACAAGAACCCGTCCGCGAGCCAGGGGCCGGCCGAGCTCTTCGCGCTGAACATCCTCGAGGCATACGACCTGAACAAGATGGGCCTCAACAGCGCCGAATACATCCACGTGACCGCCGAGGCGACCAAGCTCGCCATGGGCGACCGCGAGAAGTTCCTCGGCGACGCGAAGTTCATCAAGATTCCGTACGAGGGTTTGCTCTCCAAGGCCTACGCAGCCGAGCGCCGCAAGCTGATCGATCCCAACAAGGCGTCGCTCGAGCTGCGGCCGGGCGACCCGTCGCCGTTCATGAAGGGCCCTCCAAGTAACGAGCCGTTCGACTACCCCTGGTCCGTGACGATCGAAGGCGACGCGCACCACGAAGGTGACACGAGCTACATCGCGGTCGTCGACAAGGATCGGAACATGGTCAGCTTCGAGCCGAGCCTCCACAGCGTCTTCGGCACCGGCGTCGTCATCGCCGACCTCGGCATCATCTTCAATTGCCGCGGCGACTACTACACGCTCGAACCCGGCAAGCCCTACACGCTCGAGCCCGGCAAGCGGCCGCGGTCTACGCTGCAAAGCACGCTCGTGATGAAGGACGGCCAGCCGTTCATGATGATCGGCAGCCCGGGCGGCGACGATCAGATCATGCGCACGATGCAGACGCTCCTGAACGTCGTCGACTTCGGCATGAACGTGCAGGAGGCGATCGAGGCGCCGCGGTGGTCCTCGCGCGCCTTCCCCGCTTCGTCAGGCGCGTTCACCATGCGGCCGGGCGATTTGCAGTTGGAGTCACGCATTCCGACGGACGTCCAAGCCGCGCTCAAGGCCAAGGGACACGTGGTGAGCCTGTCGCGCCCGTGGTCGCTCGGCTCGAACGGCGCGATCATCGTTGACTGGACTCGGGGTGTGCTAAAGGCGGGGGCAGATCCTCGCGTGGATGCTTATGCGACAGCCAGGTAGCAGCATTGCGGTGATCGTGGTCCTCGGTGTCACGCTTGTCGCGCAGGCGCCGCCGTTTCAAATAGAAGAAACGACCATCGCGCAGATCCATGCGGCGATGAAGGCGAAGCGGCTGACGTGCGTCGCGCTGGTGGACGCGTACCTGAAGCGCATCGAGGCGTACGACAAACAGGGGCCGTCCGTGAACGCGATCGTCGTCGTCAATCCGAACGCGCGGGCGGAGGCGGAGGCGCTCGACCGGCGGTTCGCGACCGGCGGGCTGGCCGGGCCGCTCCACTGCGTCCCGACGATCGTCAAGGACAACTTCGAGACCATCGGCCTGCAGAGCGCGGGCGGGTCGATCACCTTAAAAGGCTTCGTGTCCGACAAGGACGCGTTCCAGGTGAAGCAGATCAAAGCCGCGGGCGCGATCGTGCTGGCCAAGTCCAACATGGGCGAGTTCGCGTTCAGCCCGCTCGAGACGCTGAACTCGCTGCAGGGCCACACGCGGAATCCCTACGCGCTCGATCGCGTGCCCGCCGGATCGAGCGGCGGCACGGCGGCGTCCGTCGCGTCGAACTTCGGCGCGGTCGGGCTCGGCAGCGACACCGGCAACTCGATCCGCGGACCGTCCTCGCACGCCGCGCTCGTCGGCATCCGGTCGACGATGGGACTGACGAGCCGCGCCGGCGTGATTCCCCTGAGCTATCTCGCGGACATCGCGGGGCCAATGGCGCGCACGGTCGAAGACGCCGTCGCCGTCTTTCAGGTCATCGTCGGTGAGGACCCTGAAGACGCGATGACCGCGCGAAGCCGCGGCCGCGCGATTCCCGACTACCGGAAGTCGCTCGTGCTCACGGGCCTCAAGGGCGCGCGCCTCGGCATCCTGCGGCAGGCCTACGAGCGCGCCAGCGCGGACCCGGAGATCGTCCGCATCTTCATGACGGCGCTCGACGACATGAAGGCGGCCGGCGCGGTCATCGTCGATGGCGTGAAGATCGACGACCCGCCGCGCGCGCAGGGCGGCGGCGCGTGTCGCGGCTTCAAGTACGACCTCAACGAGTACCTGGCCACGCGCGGACAGAAGGCGCCCGTGCACTCGCTCGACGAGATCCTCGCCTCGCCCCTGTTCACGCAGATTCCGGCGATCTCGCAGCAGCGGCTGCGCCAGAACCAGAACGCCACCGGGCAGGGCCCGGAGAGCGACGCGTGCAAGGCCGACGCCGCCTACCGCGAGGCCTTCGGCGCGTCAGTGACGAAGACGATGGACGCGCTGACGCTCGACGCGCTGGTCTATCCGACGTGGAGCAACCCGCCGCGACTCATCGCCGATTCCACCTCACCCACCGGCGACAACAGCCAGGTCTACTCACCGCGCGCGGGCTTCCCCGCCATCACCGTCCCGATGGGCTGGTCGCGCTACGGCACGCTGCCGGCCGGCATCACGATCCTCGGCCGCGCGTGGGATGAAGCGAGACTCATCAAACTCGCGTACGCGTACGAGCAGAAGACCAAGCACAGACGACCGCCTAAGTTCTAGGCGACACCCGTCGACACGCCTCGACACGGAGCCCACGG
>JANOGJ010000653.1:0-3277 GCA_031405995.1 Acidobacteriota bacterium | reverse complement strand
GAACTCGCGGACGATCGAGAACCCGTGCGCCTCGACCCACTCCTGCACGGCCGCTCCGACGTCCGACAACCTGGCGCCCACCCGCACCAGGTCGATCGCGCGGTCCAGCGACTGACGCGTCACCCGCAGGAGCGCCTGCGTGCGGTCGGGCACCGGACCGACCGCTACCGTCACGGCCGAATCCCCGTAGAACCCGTCGAGCTTCACGCCCACGTCGAGCGAGATGATGTCGCCCTCGCGCAACGCCCGTCCCGCCGACGGAATCCCGTGGATGACCTCTTCGTTGATCGAGGCGCACAAGGTCGCGGGAAATCCCCGATACCCCTTGAACGCCGGCTCGGCGCCGCCGGCCCGCACGAGCCGCTCCGCCAGCCGATCCAGATCACCCGTCGTCACCCCCGGCCCAACCGCGGCCTCGAGTTCGGTCAGCACGCCGGCCACGAGCTGATTGGCCGCGCGCATCCGTTCGATCTCCGCCGCCGACCGGCACACGATCACGGCTGCACTCCTGACACCGACGCCACCGCGGCGGCGATATCGCCCGCCACCGCGTCGGGCGTCTGGTCGCCGTCCACGGCCCGAAACGTCGGCCGCGGCTGGTACAGCTCGAGCAGCGGCTGCGTGTCGCGCGCGTACACCCGCAAGCGCTCCCGTACCACGTCGACCGAGTCGTCGCGGCGGCGCACCAGCAGGCCCCCGCACCGCTCGCACGACGTCACCCCCGGCGCGGGCGGCCACCCGCACTTGGCGCAAATCCGCCGCGAGCCGAGCCGATCGATGAGCGTCGCCTCGGGCACCTCGATGCTCACGATCGCCATCGGGGTCTTCCGGTCGATCAACCCGTCGAGCGCCTCAGCCTGCCCGACCGTCCTCGGAAACCCGTCGAGCACGAAGCCGTCCGCCGCGTCCGACCGCTGCAGCCGCTCCCCCACGATGCCGACCATCACGTCGTCGCCGACGAGCCGGCCGGCGTCCATCACGGCCTTGGCGGCCCGCCCCAGCGGCGTCCCCGTCTGGACGGCTTCCCGCAGGATGTCGCCGGTCGAGACCCGCGCGACGCCTCGCTTCCGCGCGAAGCGCTCGGCTTGCGTGCCCTTCCCGGCGCCCGGCGGCCCCAGCATCACCACTCGCACCAAACTGCTTATCCTCGGCGGCCACGAATCCGCGTCTTCTTCATGAAGCCGTCGTAGTGCCGCATGATCAACTGCGACTCGACCTGCTGCACGGTATCCATGGCCACGCCCACGATGATGAGCAGCGACGTGCCGCCGAAATAGAAGGACACGTTCAGCCCGTTGGTGATGAACCCCGGCATCTGCGCATCCAGCCACGGGCCTATCCACGGAATCGGCTCGACCTTGAATCCCGTCAACAGAAACTGCGGCAGCAACGCAATCAACGCGAGGTAGACCGCGCCGGCGAGCGTCACGCGCGCCAGGATGCCGTCGATGTACTCGGCCGTGCGCTTGCCCGGGCGGATGCCCGGCACGAAGCCGCCGTACTTCCGCATGTTCTCCGCCACGTCGTCCGGATTGAAGATGATCGCGGTGTAAAAGTAGGCGAAGAACACGATCATCGCGACATACAGCAGGTTGTAGAGCGGATAGCCCGGGTCGAGCTGGATGACGGCCCGGTCGAGGAACGAGCCGGCCGGGAACATCGGCTGCAGTGTCTGCGGGAACGCCAGGATCGACGAGGCGAAGATGACCGGCATGACGCCGCCCGTGTTGACCTTCAGCGGAATGTGCGTGCTGGCCCCGCCGTACATCCGCCGGCCGACCATGCGTTTGGCGTACTGCACGGTGACGCGCCGATGCCCGCGCTCCACGAAGACGACCGCGGCCACGACCACGATCATCAGCGCGATGAGAAGCACGAGCACCAGGAGGTCGAGCTCGCCCGTCTGGAGCTGCTGGACCGTCGAAAACGCGGCGCCCGGAAGCCCGGCGACGATGCCCGCGTAGATCAGCAGCGACATGCCGTTGCCGATGCCGCGCTCCGTGATCTGCTCGCCGAGCCACATCACGAACACCGACCCCGTGGTCAGCGTGAGCACCGTCATGATCCGGAACGACCAGCCCGGGTCGTAGACGATGGCGAAACCGCCCTGCACGTTGCCTGTGTTCTCGAGGAAGAACGCGATGCCGAGCGCCTGGACGACGCTCAGGACAATCGTCCCGTAGCGCGTGTACTGCGTGATCTTGCGCCGGCCGAGCTCGCCTTCCTTGGAGAGGCGCTCGAGGTACGGCCAGACCACCGTGAGGAGCTGCAGGATGATCGACGCGCTGATGTACGGCATGACGCCGAGCGCGAACACCGTCATCTGTGACAGGTTCTGGCCCGAAAACATGTCGTACAGCCCGAACAGATTGCTCTGGGCCGCCTGCGTCGCAAGTTCCTGGAGCGCTTTGCCGTTGATACCGGGCGTCGGCACGTGCGCGCCCACACGATAGACGGCCAGCAGGCCGAACGTGAAGAGCACGCGCTTCCGCAGCTCGGGAATCGCGAAGATGTTCTTGAGCCAGTCCATATGCGTCCCGGACTACGCGATCACTTCAGCGGTGCCGCCGGCCGCCGCGATCTTCTGCGCCGCCGACCCGCTGAACTTGTGCGCCCGCACCGTCAGCTGCTTCGTGATGTCGCCGCGGCCGAGCACCTTGATCTTGCCCGTCGCCTTCCGCACGAGCCCGCGCTCCCGCAGCACCTCCGGCGTCACCGACGACCCGGCCTCGAACACCTCGGCCAGCGTGTCGAGGTTCACCACCGAGTACTCGACCCGGAAGATGTTGGTGAAGCCGCGCTTCGGCAGGCGGCGATGGAGCGGCGTCTGGCCGCCCTCGAAGCCGCGCTTGAAGCGGAACCCCGAGCGCGACTGCGCGCCCTTGCTGCCCCGCGACGCCGTCTTGCCGTGGCCGGACCCCGGCCCGCGACCGACGCGCTTCCGCGGATGTTTCGCGCCCTTCGGCGGGCGCAACCGGTTAAGCGACATTACTCACCCTCGACCTTCACCAAATGCCGGACCTTGAGAATCAGCCCGCGCGTCGACGGCGTGTCCACGACGTCGACCGTGTGGCGGATCCGCCGCAGGCCGAGCCCTTGAAGCGCCAGGCCCTGCTTGCGATCAATCGCCCGCCGGAGCTGCGTGATCCGCACCGCCTTCATGACCGCGCCACCGTGCCCATCATCTCGTCCAGATCCTTGCCGCGCAGCCGCGCGACCGCCGCCGGATCGCGCAGGAGGCCCAGCGCCGCGAACGTCGCGCGCACGACGTTGTGCG
>JANOGJ010000651.1:0-4862 GCA_031405995.1 Acidobacteriota bacterium | reverse complement strand
TCGAGGATCGACAATCGAGAATCGGAAAGCGGGCCCTCCGATTCACGATTCTCGATTGTCGTTTCCCGATTGACGATTGCCGATCGCCGCTAATCGATGTGCGTCATTCAACCGTCACGCTCTTCGCCAGGTTCCTGGGCTGATCGACGTCGCATCCGCGCCGGATCGCGACGTGGTACGCCAGCAACTGCAGCGGAATCACCATGAGCACGGGCATGAGGAGCGGATGCGCGTCCGGCACGGTGAGGACCACGTCGCGCGTCGTGTCCAGAATCTCGTCGAACGCGCGCGTGCGTGACGCGCTGGTCACGACGATGATGCGGCCGCCGCGCGCCTTGGCTTCCTGAATATTTCCCAGCGTCTTCTCGAACACGCCGTCGTCGGCCGCGAGCGCGACGATGGGCAGGTCCTCGTCGATGAGCGCGATCGGTCCGTGCTTCATCTCGCCGGCGGGATAGCCCTCGGCGTGGATGTAGGAGATCTCCTTCAGCTTCAGCGCGCCTTCGAGGGCGATCGGATAGTTGATGCCGCGCCCGAGGTACAGGAAGTCGCTGTGCTGGTACACCGTTTCCGCCAGCGCCTTGATCACGGGATCGAGATGCAGCGCCTGGTCGATCGCCACGGGCAGCTGCTCGAGGGCGGCGATGAACTGCCGGGCGGTGGCGTCGGGCAGCGTGCCGCGCGCCTGGCCGAGCGCGATCGCGAACAAGTGCAGCGCGACGAGCTGTGACGTGAACGCCTTCGTGGACGCGACGCCGATCTCCGGGCCCGCGTGCGTGTAGACGGTGCCGTCCGCCTCGCGCGTCGCCATGCTGCCGACGACGTTGCAGATCGCGACGCTCCTGGCGCCGAGCCGCTTCGCCTCGCGGAGCGCGCCGAGCGTGTCGGCGGTTTCGCCCGACTGCGTGATCGCGATGGCGAGCGTCTTCGCGTCCGCGATCGGCCGGCGGTAGCGGAACTCGGAGCCGTAGTCGACCTCGACGGGCACCCGCGCCATGTCCTCGATCAGGAACTTCCCCACCAGCCCGGAATGCCACGACGTGCCGCACGCGACGATCACGACCCGGTTGATCGAGCGGAGCGTGGCCGCGTCGAGCTTCATTTCCTCGAGGTAGACCTGCCCCGTCTCGGCCGACATGCGGCCGAGCACGGTTTCGCGCACCGCGAGCGGCTGCTCGTAGATTTCCTTGAGCATGAAGTGCGGATAGCCCGCCTTCTCCGCCGCCACCGGATCCCACGTGACGTGCTGCGGGGTCTTCTGAAGCGGCCGGCCGTCGAAGTCCGTGAACGCCGCGCCGGCTCGCGTCACCACGGCGATCTCGCGGTCGTCGAGGAAGACGACGTCGCGCGTGTGCGCGAGAATCGCGGGGATGTCCGACGCGACGAAGTACTCGTCCTGGCCGAGCCCGACGACCACCGGCGGCCCGTTGCGGACCGTGACGATCGTGTAGGGGTCGTCGGCCGAAATCAGCACGAGCGCGAAGAGGCCGTGCAGGCGCGTCAGCGCGCGGCGCACCGCGGCCGGGAGCCCGTCACCGCGGCTCTCCTTCTCGACGAGGTGCGCGACGATCTCCGTGTCGGTGTCGGTGACGAACTTGTGGCCCTCGGCGGTCAGCTCGCGCTTGAGTTCGAGATAGTTCTCGATGATGCCGTTGTGGACGACGACGATGCGGCCCTTGCAGTCGCGGTGCGGATGCGCGTTCTCGGTCGTCGGCCGGCCGTGCGTCGCCCACCGCGTGTGGCCGATGCCGAACTCGCCGTCGAGGGGATCGTGCTTGAGCACCTCCTCGAGCTGCGCGAGTTTGCCGGCGCTCCGACGCACGTGCATCTGGCCGTCGCGGACGACCGCGATGCCCGCGGAGTCGTAGCCGCGGTACTCGAGCCGGCGCAGGCCCTCGATGAGCACCGGCAGCAGGGGTTTGGAGCCGACGTACCCGACAATGCCGCACATCGGCTAGGGCTTCTCCGATCGCAAACGGGCCCGCCGCGCCGACGCCCATCCGGGTTTGATTTCCTGGCGGCCGCGCGCGACCGCGAGCGAGTCCGCAGGCACGTCCTTGGTGATCGACGACCCGGCGCCGACGTACGCGCCCTTGCCGATGCGCACGGGCGCGATGAGCTGCGAATCGCTGCCGATGAAGACGCCGTCCTCGATGGTCGTCGTATGTTTCTTCACCCCGTCGTAGTTGCACGTGATCGTGCCGGCGCCGACGTTGACGTCCTCGCCGATCGTCGCGTCGCCGAGATACGCGAGGTGATTCGCCTTCGACCGCCGGCCGAGCGACGTCTTCTTCAGCTCGACGAAGTTGCCGACGCGCGCGTCCTCGGCGATGTCGGACTCCGGCCGGATGTGCGCGAACGGGCCGATCTGCGCGCCGTTCGCGACGCGGGAGTCGACGATGACCGTGCGATCGAGGATCGTCACGTGGTCGCCGATGGTGGCGTTGGTCAGGCGCGCGCCGGCGTGAATGCGGCAGCGCTCCCCCACCGATGTCCGGCCTTGCAGCTCGACGCCGGGGCCGATGGACGTGTCGGCGCCCACCGTGACGTCCACGTCGACGTAGGTCGTCGCGGGATCCTCGAGCGTCACGCCGGCGAGCATCAGCTCGCGGTTCTTGCGCGCGCGCAGAATCGCCGTAAGGTCCGCGACGTCGACGCGGGTCGTGACCGAACGGAGCTCGGCCGCCGAGGCGGGCGACACCGTCTCGACCTTGCGCCCCTGGTGGCGGTACACCGGAATGAGATCGTCCAGGTAGAACTCGTCGTGGGCGGCGTCGGCCGCGAGCGCGCGGAGCGCCGCGAAGAGCGGCGCGATGTCGAAGCAGTAAATGCCGCTCGGGTCGTCGGCGTCCGCGGTGAGGAGCGTGACCGCGGCGCCCGTCGAGCGATGGCGTTCGACGAGACGGAGCAGCGTGCCGGGTTCGATGAGCGGCACGTTGGCGCGCATGACGAGGACGGTCCCGGACGTGGCCGGCAGAAGCGGTTCAGCCTGCAGGAGGGCGTAGCCGGTGCCGAGCTGCTGGGTCTGCGCGACAAACTGGAGACCGGGCCGGCCCGCGAGCGCCGTCCGCACCGCGTCGCCGCCGGAGCCGACGACCAGGATGGTGCCCACCGCGTTCAGCCGATCGACCGCGCCGAGGACGTGATCGATGACGGACCGTCCTGCCACGAGATGCAGAACCGTCGGGCGCGCCGATTTCATGCGGGTGCCCTTGCCCGCGGCAAGGACGACAACGTGCAGGTTCATTGCCGACCGGTCGATTCTATCCGGTCGCGCGTCCGCGCCGCGACCGGCGGGCGCCGCCACGTGACTCGGCGGGAGGGGGCTCGGTCAGTGTCCAGAAATCGTCCAGGTCATGCAGGGACACGAAGTCCTGGTCGTGGCGCGCCTGGGCTCCCGCTTCCGGGCTGAGCGCGACGGCCCTGCGGAGGCGATCGAGGGCCTCGTCGAGCTGACCCTGGCGGGCCGCCACCGCGGCCAGCAGGTAGAGCGCCAAATCCTGTTTCGGGTCGGAATCGAGGACGCCGGCCGCCAGTTGCCGTGCCCGGGGCAGATCACCGTTGTTCAAGGCCGCCGTCGCCGCCGTCAGCCGCTCTTCCGTCGTCTTTGGCCCGGCCGGCTTTGCCGCGAGCGCTCGCTCGGAGAGGCCCAGGTACAGACGGGCACGGTCGCCGATAGAGCCTTCCGAGGGAAAGTCCGCGAGGATGGACCGGAACTCGGCTGCTGCTGCGGCGTGGTTGCCCTTGTGGAGGGCCGCAATCCCGCGTTCGAACTTCAGCACGGCCTCCGGGGCCGGACCGGCCGGGGCAGGCGGTGCTGCCGGCCACACGACGACCGGGGCCGACGTCTGTGCGGCCGATCGGGGCGCCGGCTTGGTCTTGCGGTCCGCCCTGATCGGGCGCGGCCGCGCTCGCTTGGGCATCAGGACTGTCTCCCTAGGCAAGGCGAAAAGGGCGCGCAAAAGGTACCAGAGGGAGCCGGTAAGATCAAGCCGCCTACTTGTTCTGTTGTTTAACAGAAATACGATGTTTCTTAATTGTTTTCTTTACCTCTCGTTCGTCCATTCCGGCGGCTCGTGCGACCAGGCGGAGCGCGTCAGCTTCGTTGAAGGCTTGGCGCTCGGTGAGACAGCCCATCAGCGCCGAAAGCTGTTCTGGAGCAAATTTAGACGTATTTTCAGCTTGATCTGGCCCTGTTTTCGGGCCGATGAGAATCGTGAACTCCCCTGGACCAATGGCCGCGTCTTTACTTGTGTATTCAACCAATATTTCGTGTATTTTTGTTATTTCCCTACATGCAATTATTGGTCGTTTACCTACACAATCACGGAGCTCTGCGAGGGTCCTCTGAGCCCGGTGCGGCGCCTCGAAACAGATGACGGTTCCCGGCTCGGCGGAAGCGGCCGCGAGCCACTCCCGACGCGCCGTTCCAGATCGCGGAGCGAAGCCGAGGAACAGAAAGCGGCCGGCAGGGAGGCCCGATGCGGAAAGCGCGGTCGTAATCGCGCTCGGTCCGGGAATGGGCACCACGCGGATTCCCTGCGCCCGGGCGGCGCCGATGAGGCCGGCGCCCGGGTCGGCTATCGTGGGCGTCCCGGCGTCCGAGACCAGGGCAATCGACTCGCCCGCGACGAGCCGGGCGACGAGCCGCGGCGTCTCCCGGTGCTCGTTGTGCTCCCGGAGGCTGACCATGGGGCAGCGGACCTCGTAGTGCGCCAGCAGCTTGGCCGTCCGGCGCGTGTCTTCGGCGGCGATGATCTGCGCCTCGCGCAGCGTCCGGAGCGCGCGGAACGACAGGTCCTCGAGGTTGCCGATCGGGGTGGCGACGACGAAGAGGGTGCCGGGCATTCTCTCTATAATGG
>JANOGJ010000071.1:0-4204 GCA_031405995.1 Acidobacteriota bacterium | reverse complement strand
CAAATTGGCGAGATTTATCTCGACCGCCACGACTTGGCGCGCGCGGAAAGTGAGTTCGCGCAGGCGCTGGCCATTGATCCCAAGCTCGCGTCCGCGCGCGTTGCGACGGGCGTGCTGGCGTTTGAACGCGGACAGGTGCCGCAAGCCGAGCAATTGCTGAAAGAGGCGCTCGCGCTCAAAGCCGACGTGCGGCTCGCGCACTTCAACCTTGCGCTCATCGCCGAATCGCGCGGCGACGATGTGGCGGCGGAGGCGTCGTACCGGACCGAACTCCAGAATCATCCGACGGCCTATAAGGCGGCGTTTAATCTTGGGCGTCTCAAGGCCCGTCTGGGGCGTGGAGCCGAGGCGATTGAGTTCTACAAAAAGGCGGTCGAGATCAACCCCGAGTTCGCGGAAGGATTCTTTTACCTGGCCAAGGCGCGCCTGGATGAAGGCAGGTTGAATGAGGCCGAGTCGTCTGCGCGCAAGGGCCTGGCACTGGAACCTGACGGGCCGACATCACCGTTGGGACACTTTGTGCTGGGTGGTGTGCTGATGAAGCGCGGGCAAGCGGCCGAGGCCGGCCGCGAACTGGCGAAAGGGCTGGCGCTCGAAGCGCGTCTCGCGAAGCGCAGCCGGTAGGCCCCGTCACTTGCCGCGTTCTATCACCACCCCAGTCTCCACCAACGTCCGGAACGCCTCGTCGCTATTTCGCGCGACGCAGATCCAATCGCCGTCGAACCGGCCGCAGACGGCCCCCGCATCCTTCATTCGAGGCAGGTGCGTGGAAGCGACGACGTAAATCGTCTGCGGATCGAGGACCTTGGCGTCGACCGCCTGATCCAACCGAGCGCATTCCGCGCGCCCTTTCTCCGCGGGCAGGCGGGCGAAGACGCCGCTGTTGTAGGTCATGCCCAGTCGGTAGGCCTGGAGCATGTAGCGATAGACGTGGTCGTCCTCGGAGACGTGGCAAACACCCTGCAAGTGCATCGGAAACAGCGCGAGGTGTTTGTAGCGCCCGACGGCGAGCGCGAAGTCCTTGACCGGCGCCTGGCGGAACGCCTTCGGCGAGAGCAGCCACGGATCGACCTTGACGTCCGCCGCCTGCACCGCGACCGCGAGCGCCAACAACGTCGTCCCCGCCGCCTGACGCGCCGACCCGAAGACGCGCGTGACGCCCCACACGCCAAAGACCAGCGCGAGGTAGTGAAGCGGCCAGATGAAGCGCCCGGACGCTCGGAACGGCTCGAGGACCGGCATGAGCGGCTCGTACAGCCAGCGCAGGCTGACGACGGCGTAGCCGGCGAAGGTCACTTCAGCCGAAAGCGCGTAGAGACCGAGAAGAACGGCGGCGGCGAGGATGGCCCACGTGCCGGCGCGTAGCGACGGTCGCCGGCGAACGAAGACGATCACCGCGATGGCAAACGCGACGAGGCCTCCAACACCCAGAAAGCCCATGCCTTCGTACTGCAGAGAGCCCATCGGCAGGGCAGGGAGCAGGCGAGAGAAGTGGCTCGGATTGAAGAGCGTCAGCAGGTCCGCCGAGTAGCTCCCGAATCCCTCGACTCCGCGCTGAGCCTGGAAGTAGCCGAACACGGCGAAGACCGCGAGCATGCTCGAGGTGGTGGCGAGCGCCGCCGCGATCGCCCGCATCCGCGTGATGAGGCCGTCCCACCACAACCGTGCGTGGAGGGCGAGCGCGAGCACCCAGCACATGATGCTGAGGTACGGATGAATCCCGGCCGCGAGCGCCACCGCGCCCGACGAAAGGGCGAGGGCCTTTCGAGTTGACGCCGTGTCCGGGTACTCGCGCAGTCCAAAGTAGAGAAGAGCGAGCACCAGCCACTGCGCGCAGAGCGTGTCGTGTTCGATGCGCCCGGCCAGCACCGGGCTCAGCACGACCAGGTAACCCGCGAGGATCTGCTGCGCCGTGTCCTTCGTCACCGTGCTCACGAGCGCCGCGCCGATGTAGCCCTGCAGGAAGAAACAGAGCGCCAGCCAGAGGCCGATGAACTGAAACTCCGCCGGTAGCGCGCCCGAGAACGGCTTGAGCAGGATCGAGACGATCGGATTCGAGTCCGTGAAGCCGATCGTGCTTCCGATCGGATACGGCACGGCGGTCAGCGTGCCGAGCGGAAACGTCCACGCCTCGTTGCGGAAGAAGAGCCAGCCGAGCCAGTGCTGCAGCCAGTCGCCCGTCATGAGCCAGGCGACATTCGCAGGATTGAGCGTGGGGCCTCCGCCGATCTGGAGGAACCAGAGGAAACCCAGGAACCCGGCGGCGAGGCGCGGCACGCGCGGATTCGTCATGCCGTGCCTCCGCGGCGCCGAAGTCGCGCGCGCAGGCCGAAGAGTCCCAAAGCCATTCTCAGCGGATCCAAGCCGAACACGAGCGATGACCCACCGCGCTCATGACAATCGATCGGCACCTCGACGCACGTCGCCCGCGCTGCCTTCATCAGCGCCAGGACCTCGACGTCGAGCAGCCAGCGGTCCTCCTGCAGTTCAGGCAGGAGAGGGCGCAGCAGCGTCCCGCGGAAGAACTTCATTCCGCACTGGCTGTCGTAGAGATCGAGATGAAAGAGCGTCTGCACACCCGTGGCGAACGTCCGCCCCTGCAAGTGGCGAAAGAGCGAGCGCTTGACCGATCGTCCGGCCATGTTTACGCGCGATCCACAGAGGATATCCATCGGCGTCGCCGGCAACTCGGCCGCGAGCCGCCAGTACTCACGCGCCGGCACCGCGCCGTCGGCGTCGATGAAGCTCAGCCAGGTCGCGTCCGGCTCCGCCTCGCTCCAGCCTCGTCGAATCGCCGCGCCCTTGCCGCGATTCTGCTCCACACGGACGTAACGAATCCGATGAGGCGCACCGCCGCGCTCGAGAATCGCAATAGCTGCTTCAACCGCTTCCCGCTGACGCGCCGCCTCAGCCGCCAGACTGCCGTCGTCGACGACGATGGCGGAGACGCGGGGGGAGGGCTGCGCGACGCCGAGCGTGGCCCAGTCCTCGAGGAAGGTCTGCAACGCGTCGCCCTCGTTGTAGGCGGGAAGGACCGTCGTCACCGAGACGGGTGGCATGCGCGCTGAGATGTTACCCGAAGGGCTCCGCACGACCCGCGCGGGTGAGCCGACCACGCGCTTGAGCTCGATGTTCTGCTGCCGCCGGACCGCGCGTAGAATGTGGGCCGCACCCAGGCGGACGGACATGACGACAAATTCGGCTCGGATGCTTCTGATCCTTTGCGCGGTGGCGACCGGGGCGCGGCCTGCCGGACAAGTACCCCTTCCACGTGTGTCGACGGACGAAGCCAAGGCCCATCTGGTCAAGCGGGTCGAGCCTGTGGTTCCGGCCATCGCCAAGGCTGCGGGGATTGGCGGCACGGTGATCGCCGACCTCGTTGTCCTTCTTGACGGCAGCGTGGAGTCCGTGAAGATCCTCGACGGCCCCCTCCTGCTGCGGACCGCAGCCACCGACGCGCTGATGCGCTGGACGTTCAAGCCGTTCATTCAACGCGGTAAACCCGCGCGTGTCATCACTCTCGTCGAGATGACGTTTCCCGATCCATCGGGGGGTGAGTCGGCCGGAGCGTACGAGGCGTACCGGGCGGCGCGCTATGAGTGCCAGCGGCAGCTCTCCGGGGCGCCACCGGTGGACGCCGAAGCCGCCTGTCGAGCCGCTGTGCGCGCCACGGAGGGACTTGCCGCCGATCGCGTAATCGAGCGGAGCGACACCATCGCCCACCTTGGCCAGAGCCTGCTCGTGAAGGACCGAGCGGATCTTGCGCTCGTGGAGTTCGAGCGAGCGGCAGCCATGAGGGAAAAGTCGTCAGGTCGTGATGATGCTGACCTGGCTGATCTCTACCAGCTCGTGGCTCTGACGCACGTCATCTTGAAGGACCTGCCGAAAGCCGACGAGGTCTACGCCATCACGGTCGCGATCTTCGAAGCGGCCATTCAGGCGGTGCCGGCCTTCGCCGACGACTACGGGCGGCGCCTGCAAGGGGCTCTTCGGAGATACGCGGGTGTCAAACGGGCCAAAGGCGAGCTGGCGGCCGCGCAGGTGCTCGAGGCCAGGGCGGCGGGCATCGTCCTGCGGCCGCCCGGCGCCGATGTGCTTGTACTCGAGGTCGTAGGTTCATTGCAGTGCATCGGGACGGTTGAGCAGCGGCTGACGGAGGACGATGTGCGCCAGATTCGTGGCCTGCTGCCGCTGCCGAGTCGAC